>NZ_JBHXKE010000024.1:38417-57942 GCF_042722765.1 Kitasatospora sp. NPDC058406 | reverse complement strand
GGGCCGGCGGCCGTTCTGGTCGCCGACCGACGCCGGGCGACGCGAGGCGGTCACCCGCCCCGCGGGGACCCCGGGGACCCCGGGGACCCCGAGGGGTCACCACCCGAGGAGGTAGGCCCCCCGCCGCAGGCCGGCCAGCACGGCTCCGGCCGTCTCCTCCGCCGTCCCCCTGCCACCCTCGCTCCGGTGCGCGCTCGCGCCCCCGTTCAGCACCACGTAGTGCAGCGCCGCCCCCGTCGCCCGGCTCTCCCGGCGGAAGGAGTCCAGCGCCGTCGGCGCGACCGAGCCCTCCACCACCACCTGGTAGCCGCCCGAGGCGAAGGCGAAGGCGGCCTGCGCGGCCGCCGCGAGTGCGGTCACGTTCTGCCGCCGGGCCTCCGGCAGGTGCGGCGCGACGTACCCCTGCCGGACCGCCCGCTGGAAGTCCTCCGCGCGCAGGTGGACGCTCGGGTACAGCGCGTCCGCGACCAGCGGGGCGACCGCACCGATCCCGGCCCCGGCGGCCGGGTCGGAGAGGACGACCACGCTGCCCGCTCCCCGTCCGCCTCCGAGCTCGGGCCCACCTACGGTCGTACGGTTCACAGCTGCTGATCCCTTCACGGGCGGGGAAGGACGGGGAGCCGGGGCGGGACGGCCGGAGCGCGCGGGCCGGCCCGACGCGGAACACAGGCGGGCCGAACCCGGCAAAGCGGACAGCCGACCGCCTCGTCCCCACGAGTGACTGCTGTCGGAGATCAACCTAGTCCACCGCGCGGCCCCGAGTCCTCCCCCTCCCGATACCTCCCGCCGGTCCTCCCCGCGCTCCTCACGCCTGCCCTTCCGGACCTCGCCTCCGGGGCCCTTCGCGCTACTCCGCCACCTGAAGGACGATCGGGTTGGTCAGCGCCGCCATCGGGCCCCACGGCAGGTCCGGCCCCATGGAATTGCCCTTCCCCGGGGTCCCGTCGGCCCTGGGGCGCCGGACCTCCGCCCGGACGAACGCCGCCAGCGAGGCCGTCGTCCGCCAGACCACCGTGCCCGCGCCGTCGGCCGGCAACGACTCCTGGTGCAGCTGGCCCTCGTCGGTCAGGAACCGCACCGTGCCGTTCGGCACTCCCGCGACCGCGAGCCGGACGTCCACCGGCGCGTCCGCCGGGACGGTCAGCTCCTCGCCGATGCCCGCCTGCCGGCCGTTCCCCGTGGCGGTGAACTCCAACTGGACGGTTGCCGATTCGGCCAGCCAGCTGCGCCCGGACCGGATCCCGTCGAGGACGTCGTCCCGGGTCAGGTCCTCGGCCAGGACGACCGTGTGGGGCGAGCCGATCACCTGCGGCGCGCTGTGCGCGTCGCTGTTGCCGACCGCGGGAAGCCAGGACCGGCCCTGCCGCAGCGCCACCGCCAGCCGGGCGTCCCAGCCGTCCACCGCCGACTCGTCGTCGTACGTCCACGGGCCGTTCCACACCTCGACGGCGTCGGCGTCCTCGTACCCGAACTTCCACTGGCAGGCGACGTACGGGCAGAACGGGTGCGCCGGCACCACGAGGCCGCCCTGCCGCCGCACCTGCCGGGCGAAGCGGGGGAACGCCTCGTCGCGGGAGCGGTACCGCCAGTCGACGAACTGGCCCGGTTGCAGACCCAGGGCCAGCCAGTGGCCGTTCCTGGTGGTGACCTCCTCGCCGAGCATGATCAGCAGGTCCGGCCCGGCGAGCGGACCCCAGACACCGTGGGCGGAGGTGGTGTTGTGGTCGGTGGAGACGAGGAAGTCCAGCCCGGCGGCCCGGGCACCGGCCGCCACCTCGGCGGGCAGCCGCCGTCCGTCGGAGTGCACGGTGTGCAGGTGGCAGTCGCCCCGGTACCAGGCGCGCCCGCGCCCCCGCGCCCGCTCCGGCGGGTACGAGGGGGTGAAGACGCCCCCCGGGGCCCCGGAGCGGAGGGTCACGTCGACCCGGTACTCCAGCCCCTGGGGTGCCACCTGGTACGGGCCGAGCACGACGTGCCAGCGCCCGGGCCGGACCGGTCCCGGCAGGTAGCCGGGGGTCGCCTGCTCGCGGCTCACCGAGAACTCCGTCCGGAACCCGCCCGACCAGCCGCGGAAGCCGCGCCCGCCGAGGTCGGTGCCGCGCTCGTCGAAGAGCCCGATGTCGCAGGAGTTCCCCGGAGTGCCGGCTGGAACGGTCGGCTTGTCGTACCGGTAGGTGACGGCGACCTCCCGGACCCCCGCCGGCACGTCGAACGGCAGGTAGACGAAGTCGGGGGCTCCGGTCGGCAGCCGTCCGGTGAGCGTGATCGTCCGGTCCGCAGCTCCGGGCGTTCCCTCCTCCGCGCGGGCGGCGCCGGCACCCGCCGCACCGAGTGCCCCGGCCGCGCCGGCCGCCCCGGCCGCGAGCAGCCCGCGCCGGCCCAGTAACCCCTTCTCGCCGTGCACATCGTCCGCCATCAGATCCTCCGACTCGCCCGGGACGTTTTCCGCCTCCTACCCGCGCTCCCGCCCGCCCCGGTGAACCACGGGTGAGCCGGACCTCACGTTCACGCGGCAGCCCCGTGAAGGTCGCCCGGGTTGCGCGGACTGACGATCAGTCTCTTCATGGGACGTGGATCATCTGAACATCAGACAGCCCGGGAGGCTCCCCATGTCACTCAGCCGGCGGACCCTCCTGGCGGTCGCGGCCGGCAGCGCGCTGGCCGCGTGCCGGCCCTCCACCGCGCGTCCGCCGACCCCGCCCGGCCCTCCCACCCCTCCACCGACCGCCTCACCCACGCCCACCCCCACGCCCTCGCCCGCATCCGCGCCCGCAGAGACGCCCACGGTCGCCCCCACGCCCGCTCCCACCTCCGCCCCGGCAGCCATCCCCGTCCCGCTCCCCACCCGCACCACCGTCACCACCCGCTACGCCGAGGCCGCCCCCACCGACTGGGGCCTCGACGTCCCCGGCGTCCTGAGCGCGCTCCCCGACGGCGAGCGCGCCATCGCCCTCACCTTCGACGCCTGCGGCGGACCCGGCGGCTCCGGCTACGACGCCGGGCTGATCGAGACCCTCCGCACCCACGACGTTCCCGCCACCCTCTTCCTCAACGCCCGCTGGATCGACGCCAACCCGGCGACCTTCGAGGACCTCGCCGCCGACCCCCTCTTCGAGATCGCCAACCACGGCACCGCCCACCGCCCCCTGTCCGTCACCGGCCGCTCCGCCTACGGCATCCTCGGCACCGGCGACGCGGGCGAGGTCTACGACGAGATCTCCGGGAACCTCGAAAAGCTCACCGCGCTGCTCGGCCGGCCACCCCGCTACTTCCGCGCGGGCACCGCCCACTACGACGACGTCGCCACCCGCATCGCCGCCGACCTCGCCCAGCCCGTCGCGGGCTTCACCACCAACGCGGACGGCGGAGCCACCCTCACCGCCACCCAGGTCCACCGCGAACTCCTCGACGCCCCGCCCGGCGCCATCGTCATCGCCCACATGAACCACCCCGCCGCCGGCACCGCCCGCGGCCTCGCCACCGCCCTCCCCACCCTCCTCGCCACCGGCCGGACCTTCACCCGCCTCTCCGACGCCTTTCACTGATTCCACCGAGCGCTGCTCTGACAAAGCAGATGTCGGCGGTTCGAACCGCTCGTACGCGTGCGAGGAAGGGCCGGGCGCGCGCCTCCACCGGGGCGCTGCTGTCGTCCGGTGCGTGAGGTTTCGCGCTCGGGGTGTCGAGATCCGGCGTGCTCAGGCCGGTCGGCTCTCGCCGACGGCCGCCGCCCCGGTGGCGCGGGCGGTGGAGACCGGGAGGGCCGCGGCCACCCGGAAGCCCGGACCGTACGGGGCCGCACTCAGCAGGCCGCCGAAGAGGGCGACCCGCTCGCGCAGCCCGAGCAGCCCGTGCCCGGTCGACAGCTCCCGCTGCGCGCCCGGGGGCCGCCCGGCGCCGTCGTCGACGACCTCGATGATCAGCGACTCGTCCCAGGTGATCCGCACGACCGCCCGGGTGCCCGGTCCGGCGTGCTTGGTGATGTTGGTGGCCGCCTCCTGGACGAGGCGGTAGGCGGTCTGGCCGACGCTGTCGTCGATCCGCAGCGGCGTACCGCGCGTCTCCAGGGAGATCTGGACGCCGGCCCTGCGGATGTCCGCCAGGAGCCGGTCCAGGTCCCCCAGGCCGTGGGTGTTGCCCTCCTCGGCCGGGGTCTCCGAGGTGCGGAGCAGCCGCAGCATGTGTCGGAGCTCGGCCATCGTGGACCTCCCGAGGTCCTCGATGTGCTCGAAGGCCTCACCGCGCGCCGGGTCCTCGAACGCCGTGACCCGGGCCGTCTCGGCCCGCATCACCATCACCGCGACGGCGTTGGCGACGATGTCGTGCAGCTCCCGGGCGATCCGCACCCGTTCCTGGGTGACCCGCCGGCGGGCCTCGGCGACCTCCTGCTGTTGACGCTCCGCAGCCCTCCTCGCCGCCCGGCTCCACCGGGCGAGCCACCAGACCGCGAGGGTGATCGGCAGGTAGAAGGCGATGTTCGCGACCAGCACCGGGAGCGTGGACGATCCGCCGTAGAAGGCCACGGTGGAGTAGATCGCCAGCGAGAGCGGCACGAAGGCGAGGGCGAGCGCCGGCAGGGCGACGGACCGCCGGCACTGCTCGGAGACGGTGTAGAGGGCGATCAGCAGGCCGAAGCACGGCGTGTAGTCGAAGACGTGGGCGATCGAGAGCAGGTTGGCGCCGGTGGCGATCACCCACACGGCGCCGAACGTGACCACCGGGCGGCGGCGGCGCAGGACCAGCGCCGCCCCCTCGGCGGCGGCGAGCAGCAGCATCCACAGCCGCTGCTCCCACGTCGTGGAGGGGACGATCAGGGTGCCGAAGTAGAACAGTTCCGGGACGAGGGCGACGAGCGCCAGCGCGGCGTCCTGCAGCCGGACGGAGCGCACGCCCCGGACGTCCCCCGTCCGGTCCTGCGGCGTGGTCATCGTGCCCACGGTCCGGTCAGGTGCAGGGTGAGCACGTGCGGCTGCTGCAGCACGTCCTCTCCCCGTACTCCTCGGCGCCGGAGGAGACGCCGCCGTCGGCGGTGAGGGCGTCGAGCCACCACTTCTCCGGCGGGGCGAGTCCCCCCGGGCGCACCACGCCGAAGCCGAGCTCGGCGTAGACCGCCCACTGGTCGCCGTGGTGGCGGACGAGGCTTTCGGCGAGGCGGGCCGGCGAGACCCGTTCGGCGTGGACGCCGAACCGCGAAGGGCTGACCAGGGTGAGCACGGCCGCCGCCGCGGTGATCCCGTCCCCGTTGACCGCGGACAGGCTCAGCCCGCCGGACAGCACGACCTGGGAGTCCTTCCCGTCTCCGGGTGACCGGGATATTCGCACGAGGTATCTCTTCCAGGGACTGGCGAGTGTCTCGGGAGGATCCGGCACCAGCACGGTCTCCGCGCTGGTCAGGATCCCGTGGGCCAGCGGTTTGCCGAGCTCACCGCCGCCCCGTCGGGCAGGGTGCACGGTGACGGCGACCGCGGGCGCGTCGGTAGTTGGCTGTGTACTCATCGTAACGCCTCGACATCGGACGGGCCCGCCCTGGGGGTGCGGGCGACTACCTCCACAGTCGTCCCGTCCGTGTCCCGGGAGCATGAGCCCGAGGCCCCACCCGGGCCCCGGTTCGCTCGGCGGCCCGGGTGCGCCGGGCTGCTCCGGCGGAGTCGGCCGGAGCCGGCCGGCCCGGGGTCAGCGGGGGGTGGGGCGGGCGAGGAGTTGGAGGAGGCCGACGAGGGCGACGCCGGCGACGATCTCGCGACGGTCGATCATCCCCTGGACGCGGTCGAGCGGGATCCACTCGATCCGGTCCGCCTCGTGGGTGTCGACGGGCGGCCCGGTGCGGACGGCGCCGCGGGCGAGGAAGACGTGGTGCCGGGCGTTGCTCATCCCGCCGACGGGATGGGTGTAGCCGAGGGGCTCCACCGAGGCCGGCCGCCACCCGGTCTCCTCCTCGGCCTCCCGGACGGCGGCGGCCTCGGGGCTCTCGCCGGGCTCGACGATGCCGCAGGGGACCTCCCAGCCCCAGGCGTCCGTGGTGAACCGGTGGCGCCAGATCATCAGGACCTCGTCGCGCTCGTTCAGGACGACGGCTGCCGCGACCGGCGCCCACTTCACCAGGTGGTGCTCGTAGCGGGGCATCCCCTCCGGCTCGACGTCCACCAGGTCGAGTTCCACCCAGGGGCTGGAGTAGACGGTGCGGCTGCCATGGACGGTCCACTCGCTGCTCACGGGTACCTCTGTTCGGGACGGGACGGTCCGCGCCATCCTGCCAGAGGCGCCGGGGCGGGGCCCCGCCTACGCCTCCGGCAGGACGGTGATGGCGGTGGCGAGGAGGCCCCGGTCGACGCGCCAGCGGCCCGCGAGGGTGGGGAGCGGGGAGGGGACGAGGAGGGTGGCGTCGAAGGTGCCGTCGGGGCGGAGGGTGAGCTCGGCCTCGGAGAAGTCGAGGAAGCGGTGGGTGAGGGGGAACCAGGTCTTGTAGACCGACTCCTTGGCGCTGAACAGGATGCGGTCCCAGGGGACGTCGGGGTGGGCGGCGGTGAGGGCCGTGTTGCGGCGCTGCTCGGCGGGCAGGGCGATGGCGTCGAGGACGCCCTCGGGCAGCGGCAGGGCGGGTTCGGCGTCGATGCCGACGGAGACGACGTCACCGGCCCTGGCCACCGCGGCGGCGCGGAAGCCGGCGCAGTGGGTGAGGGAGCCGATGACGCCGTCGGGCCAGCTCGGCGCGCCGCGCAGGCCGGGGACCAGCGGGCGGTACGGGACGCCGAGCCGGCCGAGGGCCAGGCGGGCGCAGTGACGGACGGTGGTGAACTCGCGGCGGCGGGAGTCGACGGCGCGGGCGACGACCTCGGCCTCGGCCGGTTCGAGCCGGGCCTCGGCCGGGTCGTCGTAGGCCGTCTCGACGACGACGGACGCGGGCAGGAGTTCGCCGATCACTGGTCCCCCTCAAGAAGTTGCTGGCCGGACGAGAGTAACGCGGGGCTACTCGAAGGCGGCGGCCGCCTCCCGCAGTGCCCCGGCGACGGTCTCCGGGTCGTACGGGGCGGGCTCGCCGGGCAGGTAGGTGACGGCGCGCAGGCCCCCGCTGTACCGGAACGAGCGGTGGCGCTCGTACAGCGGCCAGGAGACGGGGGACTTGCGGTCGACGCCGACGCTGATGCCCTGGAACGGGGCCATGCCGATGAGCTGGTGGACCGGGCCGAGCCGGCCGGTCTCCACCCCGTCGACGAGGACGCGGAACTCCCACCTGAGGTCGGCGACGGCGGTGGCCTCGACGGTGACCAGCCGGGCGCCGGGGGCGAGCGGGCCGGCGTCGGCCTCGGTGAGGTCGCCGTACTGGTTGTAGGCGAGGCGCAGCCGGCCGTCCTCGACGTAGAGGCTGTAGCCGCCGCCCTGGTCGCCGTGGGAGACGAGCACGCCCTGGTCGTCGGGGCCGTGGCGGTCCAGCTCGACCTCGATCGCGAAGGAGCGGAAGGAGATCAGCCGGGAGGAGCGGTAGCGCTCCAGTTCGGGGGTGCCGGCGAGCAGTCGGACCGGGCGGCGGAGGCGGGCGTCGTCGGGGTGCCGCAGGGCGAGGGCGCCGCTGCCGTCGGCGAGCGGGAAGACGCCGTTGCGCCGGGCGGCGGTCTCCCAGGCGGCGGCGAGTTCCTTGACCACGTCCGGGTGGCGGTCGGCGACGTCGTGGATCTCGGTCGGGTCGGTGCGCAGGTCGTGGAGCGCCCACTCGCCGTCGTCGTAGGGGGTGCCGGGGCGGTGCAGGGTGACGAGCTTCCAGCCGTCGCGGTAGTAGCTGCGGTTGCCGGTCATCTCGCAGTACTGCTCGTGGTGGGTGGAGTCGGCGGCCGCCTCCCGCAGGACGGGGGCGAAGCTGATGCCGTCGAGGGACTGGACGGGACGGCCGGTGCGGTCCGACGGGCGTTCCACGCCGGCGAGTTCGAGCAGGGTGGGGAGGATGTCGGTGACGTACTGGTACTGCGGTCGGACGCCGCTGTCGCCGTCGGCGCGGGGCAGGCCGGCGGGCCAGGAGAGGACGAACGGGACGCGGACGCCGCCCGCGTGGGTCTGGCCCTTGTAGAGGCGGAACGGCGTGTTGGAGGCCATGCCCCAGCCGCGCGGGTAGTGGACCAGCGACTGCGGGCCGCCGATCAGGTCGATCTCGCGCCGGACGTCGGGGTTCCAGTCCGCCGGCAGGTTCGGGTGGTGGACGAAGCGGCTGAAGTAGCTGCGGGTGCCCTCGGCGCCGCCCTCGCCGGTGCCGCCGTTGTCGGAGGTGAACACCACGATGGTGTTGTCGAGTTCGCCGAGTTCGGCCAGGGTGCCGAGGAGTCGCCCGAGGTTCTGGTCGACGTTGTCGACCATCGCCGCGTACACCTCCATGTAGCGGGCGTACAACGTCTGCTGGACCTCGGTGAGTTCGTTCCACGGGCCGACCTCGTACCCGGCCTCGGAGTTGCGGTCGGGCAGTTCGGTGCCGGGCGGGAAGTGGCCGGCGGCGAGCTGGCGGGCGAACCGGGCGGTGCGCAGCTCGTCCCAGCCCCCGTCGTAGCGGCCCCGGTGCCGGGCGAGGTCCTCGGGCTTGGCCTGGAGCGGGCCGTGCACGGCGTTGTGGGCGAGGTAGAGGAAGAACGGCTTGTCGGCGTCGTGGGCGCGCAGCGAGGTGACCATGGAGATGGCCCGGTCGGTGATGTCGTCGGTGTAGTAGTAGCCGTCCGGCAGCTCGTCGATGTCCAACGGGCTGTTGTCGCGGACGAGTTGGTGCGGGTGGAAGAGGCTGGTGAGCCCTTCGAGGACGCCGTAGTACTGGTCGAAGCCCTTCTGCAGCGGCCAGTTGGCGCGGTTGTCGGCGGCGTTGGAGGCGGAGTCCCGGGTGAGGTGCCACTTGCCGACGGCGTAGGTGGCGTAGCCGGCGTCGTGCAGCAGTTCGGCGAGGGTGGGGATGTCGCCGGCCACCTCCATGCCGTAGCCGGGGAAGCCGGGGTCGGCGTTGGCGACGAAGGAGTAGCCGACCCGGTGCGGGTTGAGGCCCGTGAGCAGGGCGGCGCGGGCGGGCGAGCAGAGCGGCATGGTGTGGTAGTTGGCCAGCTTGACGCCGCGCTCGGCCAGGGCGTCCAGGGTGGGGGTGGGGATCTCGGCGCCGAACGGGCCGATGTCGCTGTAGCCCATGTCGTCGACGAGGACGACGACGATGTTGGGCGCGCCCTCGCGGGGGCGGACCCGGTCGGGCCAGGCGGCGGTGGACTCGCGGAAGGTGCGGCCGACGGTGCCGGGGAAGCCCGCGTACGGGTCCCGGTAGTGGGGGTCGGCGGCGTCGGGGCCCGTGGCGTCCGCGGTGTCCGTCGTGTCTGTGGTGTCCGCGGGTCGGTGGTCGGACGTGCTGCTCATGCGGTGCTCCGGGCGGTGAGGGGGGCCGGCGCCGCCAGCTGCGGTACGGCGGAGAGGAGTTCGGTGGTGTAGGGGTGCTGCGGCGCGGTGACGACGCGGTCGGCCGGTCCGGTCTCGACGATCCGGCCCCGGTGCATCACGGCGATCCGGTGGCTCACCTGGCGGACCACGGCGAGGTCGTGGGCGATGAAGAGGATGGCGAGGCCGAGTTCGCGCTGGAGCCGGGCGAGCAGCTCGATCACCTGGGCCTGGACCGAGACGTCCAGCGCGGAGACCGGTTCGTCGCAGATCAGCACGCTGGGTTCGGGGGCCAACGCCCGCGCGATGCCGATGCGTTGACGCTGCCCTCCGGAGAAGGCGCGCGGGTGGCGGTCGGCGGTGGCCGGGTCGAGGCCGACCTGCTCCAGCAGTTCGGTCACCCGCTTCTCGCGCGCGGCCCGGTCGCCGTAGCCGTGGGCGATCAGCGGTTCGGCGACGATCTGCCCGGCGGTCATCCGCGGGTTGAGCGACGCGTACGGGTCCTGGAACACCATCTGGAGTTCACGCCTGGCGGCACGCTCGCCGCCGCGCCCGAACTCCTGGCCCCGGAACCGGATCTCGCCCCCGCTCGGCGCGTGCACCTGGACCAGGGCGCGGGCCAGCGTGGACTTGCCGGAGCCGGACTCGCCGACCAGGCCGAGGGTCTCGCCGGGGTGCAGCACCAGGTCCACGCCGTCCAGGGCGGTGACGGCGCGCCTGCGGGAGCCGTACGTCTTGCGCAGGCCGCTGACGGCGAGGAGCGGCTCGGCGCCGGGGGTGCTGTTGGCGGCGGCCCCGGAGGGCGCGTCGAGCCGCGGGACGGCGGCCAGCAACTGCTTGGTGTACGGGTGTTGCGGTGCGCCCAGGACGTCGGACGTCTCCCCGGACTCCACCACCCGGCCGTGCCGCATCACCAGCAGCCGGCGGCAGGTCTGGGCGATGACCCCGAGGTCGTGGCTGATCACCACCAGCGCGGTGCCGGTCTCCCGGTTGATCCGGGTGAGCAGGCGGAGGATCTGCTGCTGGACGGTCGGGTCGAGTGCGGTGGTGGGCTCGTCGGCGACCAGGACCTCGGCGTCGTTGGCGAGCGCGAGGGCGATCATGATGCGCTGGCGCTGGCCGCCGGAGAACTGGTGCGGGTGGTCGCGCAGCCGGTCGGCGGCACCGGGGATGCCGACCAGGTCCAGCAACTCGACTGCCCGGGTGGATCGTTCGGCCCGGCCTGCGGTGCCGTGGGCACGCAGTGCCTCGTCGAGCTGGCGGCCGACGGTGAGTACCGGGTTGAGCGAGGACATCGGGTCCTGGAAGATCATCGCGATCCGCCGGCCGCGCAGCGCGCGCAGGGCCGGTTCGGGCAGGGCGGCGAGGTCCTGCCCGGCCAGCTCGACCGAGCCGCCGGTGATCCGGCCGCCGGCCGGCAGCATCCGCAGCAGTGCCAGCGCGGTGGTGGACTTGCCGGAGCCGGACTCGCCGACCAGGCCGAGGGTGTCCCCGGCGGCCAGCTCGAAGCCGACCCCGTCGACGGCGGTCACCGCGCCGGCGGTTCCGGCGCCGGGGCCGGGGCCGAAGGTGACCGTCAGGTCGCGGACCCGGAGGACGGTGCGGGCGGCGGAACCGGGGGAACCGGCGGTGGTTCCGGCGGCTCCGGTGGCGTCGGTGGGCCCCGCGTCGCCCGGGTGGGCGTCGGTGGCGCCGGGCACGACGCGGGTGTCCCGGACAGGGCTGCTCATCGGCGGATCCCCCGGTTCAGGGCCTCGGCGATCAGCGTGAAGCCGAGCACCAGCGCGGTGGTGGCGGCCAGCGGGGCCGCCGCGAAGGTCGGATGGGTGGAGAGGTAGCCGACGGACTGGCTGAGGATGGAGCCGAGGGTCGGCTCCGGCGGGCGGACGCCGAGCCCGAGGAAGCTCATCGCACCCTCGATGAAGACGCCGATGGAGAGGGCGACGGCGGTCTGCACGATCAGCGGGTCGACCGCGTTGGGCACGACGTGCCGCAGCAGCACCCGCCGCCGGGTGGCGCCGCCGACCCGCGCGGCGAGCGCGTACTCGCGCTCCCGCTGGACCAGGATGCCGGAGCGCAGCTGCCGCCCGAAGCCGGGGATCTCGGCGAGCGCGATGACGATGAACACCGGCCAGCGGCCCGGTCCGAGCACGGCGGTGACGGCGAGCGCCAGGATGATGCCGGGGAAGGCGAGCACCAGGTCGAAGGAGCGCTGGACGGCGACGTCCGCCCACCGGTGGGAGGCGGCGAGCAGGGCGAGCGAGCAGCCCAGCAGCGCGCCGACCGGGACGGCGCCGAAGGTCAGCGCCAGGTCGGTGGTGATGCCGTGCAGGACCCGGCTGAAGAGGTCCCGTCCCAGGTCGTCGGTGCCGAACGGGTGCTCGGCGCTCGGCCCGGCGAGGGCGAGGGCGCTCTGCGCGTTCGGGTCGAGGTCGGTGAGCAGCGGGGCGAGCAGGCCGGCGAGGGCGACCACGCCGACCAGGGCGAGGCCGGTCAGGCCGCGTCCGGTGAGCAGCCCGGCGAGGTAGCGGTTGCGGCGCCGCGCCGGCGGCGGGGCCGGGGCGGTCGGTGACGGGGCGGGGGCGGTCAGGGCGGTCATCGGTTACTCCCACCGGATCCGGGGGTCCAGCCAGGCGTACGCCAGGTCGGTGAGCAGCTGGACGGCGACGTAGACGGCGACGATCAGCAGCAGGAGGTCCTGCACGACGGGGTAGTCGCGGCGGATGACGCCCTGCTCGATCAGCTGGCCGAGTCCGGGCCAGGCGAAGATCCGCTCCACCAGCACCGCGCCGGCGACGAGGTGGCCGACCTGGAGGCCGAGCACGGTGACGGCGGAGGGCAGCGCGTTGGGCAGGGCGTGCAGCCAGACGATGCGGCGCCGGGAGACGCCGACGGCGGTGGCGGTGCGGACGTAGTCCTCGGCGAGGGCCCGTTCGATGCCGTCCTTGAGGTAGCGGGCGAGGACGGCGGCGCTCGGCAGCGCGAGGCAGACGGCCGGCATCAGCAGGTACTGGAGGGCGAGGTCGGGGGCGTCGAGGAACGACTCGTGGCCGCCGGCGGGCAGCAGGCCGAGGGTGACCGCGAACAGCAGCACCAGCAGCACGCCGGTGACGAACGGCGGGACGGCCAGGACGGCGGTGGTGAAGGCGTGGACGGCGGCGGCGACCGGCCGGCGGCGGGCGGTGGCGCCCAGGACACCCAGCGGCAGGGCCAGCAGGACGACCAGGAGGAGGGCGCCGAGGGTGAGTTGGACGGTGGCGGCGATGCCGTTGCCGATCAGGTCGGAGACCTGGCCGCCGATCGCGTAGCTGGGCCCGAGATCGCCGCTCAGCAGGTTGCCGATCCAGGTCAGGTACTGGCCGACGAGCGGTTCGTCCAGGCCGAGTTGGGCGCGGATGGCGGCGACGGCCTGGGGTCCGGCGTCCGGTCCGGCCAGGGTGGTGGCCGGGTCGCCGGGGATGAGGCGGAGGATGAGGAAGACGAGGAAGGAGGCGAGGAGCAGGACGAGCAGCCCGGAGGGCAGCCGCTTGAGGAGGAAGGTTCGCATCGGTCGGGCCGTCCGTCAGGCCGTCAGGTAGGCGTCGTCGAGGTTGAGGTAGCCGAACTTGTTGAGGGTGGCGCCGCGCACCTTGCTGCCGGCGACCTCGGTCAGGCCGGCGATGGCGAGGTCGATCACGAACTGCTCGTCCAGCAGGACGTCGGTGATCTGCTGGTAGAGCGCCTTGGCCTCGGGGCTGTCGCTGTCGGGCCGCTTCCACGCCTTCTGCACGATCTCGGTGTAGGCGGGGGAGGAGAAGTGCGAGCTGTTCTTGGCCTCGTTGAACGGGTAGGCGCTGACCGCCAGGGTGGCGGGGTGGAGCTGGGCGAAGCCGTGGCTCAGCGTCCAGAGGGCGGGCATGGTCTGCGAGATGAGCTGCTTCTGCATGGTCGGCGAGTCGGTGGGCTGCAGCACGGTCTCGATGCCGACCTGCTTGAGGTCGTACTGCAGGATCTGCGCGATGGCCGTGTTGCCGGGGTCGTTGGAGTGCGCGAAGGGCAGGGTGATGCCCGTCAGGCCGGCCTCCTTGAGCAACTGGCGTGCCTTTTCCGGGTCGTGGCGGTAGCGGCCGGCGGAGGCCTCGCTGTACGCGGGGGAGGACTTGGGCCAGGGGGTGGAGGACACGGTGCCGTAGCCGCCGAGCGCCTGCTGGACCAGCCGGTCGCGGTCGACGGCCCAGGCGATGGCCTGGCGGACCCGCTTGTCGGAGACGTGCTCACCGGTCACGTTGGCGCCGATGTAGTAGGCGCCGGCGCCGGTGTCGTACGAGGTGATCCGGAACTGCGGGTCGGTCTTGAGGGTGGCGACGTCCTTGCCGCGGATGCTGTAGGAGAGGTGCGTCTGGCCGGTCTTGAGGGAGGAGAGCAGCGACTCGGCCTGCGGGACGATCCTGATCTCGACGCCGTCGAGGTAGGGACGGCCCGGGTTCCAGTACTTCTCGTTGCGGGCGAAGGTGATCGAGCTGCCCGGCTTGCGGTCGGTGAAGGTGTACGGGCCGGTGCCGATCAGCTTCGTCCCGGCGAAGGCCTCCTCGACGCTGGCCGAGTCCGGGATGATCATGAACTCGAAGAGGTCGAAGATGTTGCTCACCGGGTGCGCGAGGGTGAGGGTGAGCTCGAAGTCGCCGTTCTTGCGGAAGTCGGTGACGGCGGCGGCGGTGGAGCGCAGCTGGGCCGAACGGACCGGGTTCTGGAGGTTCTTGACCGCGAAGACCACGTCGTCGGCGGTGAACCTGCGGCCGCTGTGGAAGAGCACGTCGTCGCGCAGCTTCAGCGTGACGGAGGTGCCGTCCGGGGAGACCTGCCAGGAGGTGGCCAGCTCGGGCTGCGGCTGGAGCCGGTCGTCGTACCTGGTCAGGGTGTTGAAGACCAGGCGCTGGACGAGGGTGTTGGCGCTCTGGGCGAAGAGCAGGGCCGGGGTGAAGTCGACACCGGCGCCGACCGTGAGGACGCCGCCCCGGCGAGGGCTCGCCGCGTCGCCCGCGGGGGCGGTGGCGGTGTCGGCCGCCGAACGGCAGGCGGCGAGCGTCAGCAGGCCGGCGCCGGCCAGGCCGCCACGGAGCAGGGTCCGGCGGGAGAGCCCGGAGGCGGACGGAGCGGGGAAGACGGGCATGGGCGGAAGTCCTTTGCGGTGAGGAAGGGTCGGCGGGCGACGGTCGGCGGGCGGGGCGGTGGGCGACGGGGTGTGGTCGGCGGGCGACGGTCGGGGGACGGTGCGGGCCCGCCGGCGGTCAGCCGAGCCGGACCGGGACGGCCGGCGGGGCCTCGGCCGCCGCCGCCATGGCGTGCAGCGGCCGGGCGTAGAGGCCGGCGAGCGCCGCCGCCCCCGCCGCCACGGCCAGCACGTCGGCCCCGCGCTGCTGGGCGATCAGCAGGTCGGCGTCCCGGCGAAGGTGCGAGCGGAGCGCGAACTCCTCCCGCACCACGTCCAGGTAGGCCTTGTCCAGCAGGGCGAAGGTCTCGGTCAGGACCAGCAGGTCCGGATTGACCACGTCGGCGAGCAGTGCCAGCGCGCGTCCGACGGTCGCGGCCCGGCGCCGGACCAGCTTGTCGGCGCGCGGGTCGCCCGCCAGTACGGCGGCGGTGAACTCGGTGCGGTCCGGTGTGCGGGTGATGCCTTCGGCGGCCGCCGCCTCGAAGAGCGTGGTGTCCGAGGCGGCGACCGCCAGACAGCCGGTGCGGCCGCAGTGGCAGAGCTCGTCGCTGTCCGCCACGGGGAGGTGGGCGACGTCCCCGGTCGGGGACTGCGGTCCGACGTGCACGGTGCCGGCCACCGCGAGCGCGGCGTCCACCACGTGGCCGACGAACAGGTGCACCATGGAGCGGCGGGCCGCGGGGTGCCCGAACAGGATTTCCGCCTGGGCCAGCGCCCGGGCGTGGTTGTCCACCTGGACGGGCAGGCCGGAGGCCTTCGCCAGCAGCTCGCCGAGCGGCAGGTCCCGCCAGCCGAGGGGTTCGTGACGGACCATCACGCCGCGTTCCCGGTCCACCGCGCCGCCGGTCACCGCGCCCAGGCCGACCGGCGTCCGGCCGTCCGGCACGGCGGCCAGCAGCCGGGGCAGCCGCTCCAGCAGCGGCCGGAGCACCGCGTGGCCGGTGCGGCCCCGGTTGCTCAACTCCTGGCGGTACAGCACGTTTCCGCGCAGGTCGAGGAAGGCGAAGGTGGTGTACGGAACACCGATGTGCAGGCCGGCGACGGCGAGCCGGCCGGTGTCGACGTCCACCGGGAGCTGCGGGCGGCCCACCGTCCCGGCGCCGCCGCCCGCCAGTTCGGGCCGCTCGCGGAGCAGCCCGAACCGGGAGAGGTCGACCACCTGCCGGGACACCGCGGCCGGGCTGAGTCCGGTGAGCGCGGCGACCCGGCTGCGGGCGACCGGACCGTGGTCCAGCACCGCCCGCAGCACGGCCGCGGCGTTGACGTCCCGCCGCTCGTCCCCGGTGCGGGGCTTCTCGGCCGGGGGCGGGGATGCGGTGAACATCGGCGGTCCTTCGGGGCGTCGGGGCGTCGGGGCGATGGGTGCCGGGGCGTTGGGGCGATGTGGCGATGGGTGCCGGGGCGGGGCCGGCGGGGTCAGCCGCGGGCTGCGGCCTCCAGTTCCTCGGCCGGCACCAGACCGGCCACCTTCGGCGGGTCGGCGGGCTCCAGCAGCCGGCTCGGCACCCCGTCGACGCCGACCGGCAGGTCGCCGTCCAGGGTGATCCGGCGGACCAGGCGCGGCTCGTCGCCGTAGTCGTTGACCGCGTAGTGCTGGGTGGCCCGGTTGTCCCAGATGACGACGTCGCCGACCTGCCAGTCCCAGCGGACGGTGTTCTCCAGGCGCTCCACGTACCGCTGGAAGAGCGTGATCAGGGCCCGGCTGTCGGCGCCCGAGACGCCCTGGATCCGCTGCGCGAACGCGCCCAGGAGCAGGCTCTTCTCACCGGTCACCGGGTGCACCCGGACCAGCGGGTGCTCGGTCTTGAACGCGGTCGAGACGAACACCTGACGGAACAGGTTGGCGATCTCGGCGTTGTCCGCCAGCTCCGGGCGGAGGGCCAGGCTGGCCGCGTAGTCGTAGTCGTTGGTGTGGACGGCGCGCAGCGACTCGGCCAGCACCTTCAGCGGCTCCGGCAGGTCCTCGTACGCGGCGACCGTGTTGGCCCACACGGTCGATCCGCCGGCCGGCGGGAGCTCCAGGGAGCGCAGGATCGACGCCTTCGGGTAGGACGGGACGAAGGTGACGTCGGTGTGCCAGTTGTTGGCGCGCACGCCCTTGGTGGCGTCCAGCTCGAAGATGTAGCGGCCGTCCGCGCTGGGGACGGTCGGGTGGCCGACCGGGTGGCCCAGCAGGCGGGCGAACGCCTCGTGCTCGGCGTCGTCCAGGTGCTGCTGGCCGCGGAAGAACAGGACCTTGTGCGTGTGGAGCGCGGCCTCAATGGCGGCGACGGTCCCGGTGGGCAGGTCGCCGCCGAGGCGGACGTCGTTCACGATCGCACCGATCCGGCCGGCGGCCGGGGTGAGGTCGAGCTCGGTGATCTGGTTCTGGGCAACACTCATGACGGTTCCTCAGCTCTCGTGGGGAGGCGGGGTGGAGGGGAGTGGGAGGCCGCTTCGACGGCGTGCCGCGGTGCGCCGGGGCGTGGCGGCGGCAGGGCCGGTCGCGGGCAGGCGGAACGGGAAGCGGGTGACGTGGGTGCGGCGGTGTGCGGGCCGGTCGCGGCCGGACGGGCACAGCGGGGCGGCGCGCCACCCCGGGTGCGGGTGCGGGTCCGGGTGCGGGTGCGCCGGTCCGGGGACGCGGTCGGCGCGGCCCGGACGGGTGTCAGCGGGCGAGCGCTCCGCGACAACAGCGGCGGCGACACGGGCCCCGGCGAACGGGGCCGTGCTCGGCACGGTCAACGGTGCTCATCGGCCCTCCTTCCGGGCGTTTCGAGTGGCTCGGCGCTCATGGTGCTGAAGGCGCGGCCTCCCTGTCAATCGTCCGTTCTGCCTGGTGGACAGGGGTATTGCGGCGCTGTGGCGCGGTGTTGCGGCCGATGTCGGGGTGATGTCGGGGGTGCGACGGCGGAGTGTTCCCGCCTGTCGGGGGAGTATCGGGATTACTAACTTTCGCAGCGGAAGAAACCCCGGAGGAGGCCCGCACGCATGCGAAAGGCCCGCCCGGAGCAGCTCCGGACGGGCCTTTCGTCGCCCCGTGTCACGTCAGGAAGCCCGCGACCTCGGCCGTGAACAGTTCGGCGTCGTCGAGCCACGGGTAGTGCCCGGCCTTCGGCTGCACGGCGAACCCGGCGTCCGGGAAGAGCGCGGCCAGCTCGGCCGCCGCCTTCGGGGGAGCGCTGACGTCCACTTCGCCGGCGAGCACCAGGACGCGCGCCGCGCAGGCGGCGAGCCCGGCCAGGGTGGCCGGCGGGTCGAAGGCGCCCTCGGAGCCGAAGACGCCGGCCGCCTCGCTGTTGCGTCGATCGCCCTCGGCCGCCGCCCGGGCCCGGGCCTGGTCGTCCCAACGCCCGTACGTGAACGGGGTGATGGCCGGCCAGTCGGCCGGTCCGCCGCGCCCGGAGATGATCGCATCCAGCGCCGCGTACGCCTCGGCGAACCACGGCTCGCCCCGGCGGAGCCGGGCGGTCTCGCGCCGGGTCTCCCCGTCGATCGTCACGCCGAGGGCCATCACGGAGGGCGTGATCAGCGCGAGCCGCGCCACCCGCTCGGGGTGGCGCTCCGCGTACCGGACGGCGAGGTTGACGCCGGCCGAGTGGCCGAGCAGGTCGAGCCGGTCGAGCCCGAGGTGGACGCGGAGCGCCTCGACGTCGTCGACCAGGCGGTCGCAGCGGTAGGTGGTGGTGTCGGCGGGTACGGCGGAGTCGCCGGTGCCCCGCAGGTCGAGGACGACCAGGCGGCGGCCGGTGCGGGCGGCCAGCCCGCCGAGGTCGCCGAGGTAGCGGGAGTCCTGCATGGGCCCGCCGGGCAGGCAGACGACGGGGTCGCCGTCGCCGTCGCCCTCGACGCGGTAGGCGAGGAGGGTGCCGTCGGGTGCGGAGAAGGTGTGCATGACAGTGATCTTGTCAAGCCGTCCTCCCGCTGTACACCGGGTTCCCGCCGGTGCGGGGGAGCCGGCCCCGTCAGGCGCCGAGCAGGCGGGCGAAGTCGAGCCCGAGGCTGCCGAGCACGGGCAGTGCGCCGAGGTCGGTGACGGCGCCGACGGGGATGCTGTAGCCCTGGTTGACCTCCCGGTGCGCAGGCGCAGGCGCAGGGGCAGGCGCGTTCACCGGCACCGGCACTCGCACCGGAGTGGCGGCGGCCTGGCCGGCGGCCGTCCCGAGGAGCGCGGCGGCGCCGAGCAGCACGGCCAGGACGGTGGGGAGGGCGGTGGGGAGGGCGGTGGGGAGGGCGGTGCGCACGGGGGCCTCCGAGGACGCGTGGACGGTGCCGGGTCAACGAGCCGGGGGACCGTGCGGTCACGTATCGTCCCCCCTTCGGCCGCGTTGGTAAAGCTCCCTGACTTGTGTTCATGACAACACGTCAGATGTCTGTACCGGTCGTGTCGGGCCTGCCTACCGTCCTCCCACCGAACCGAACCGGGAGGGTGCACATGCGAGTTGTCCCGAACCTCCGGATCCTGGCAGGCGTCCCGCTGGCCGCCGCCGCGCTCGTCGCGCTGAGTGCCGGCACCGCGAGCGCCGCGATACCGATCAACAAGCCCGTGAAGGGCAAGGCCACCTACTACAACGACGCCGGCTACGGCGCCTGCGGGAGCCGGATCGACGCGGCCACCCAGATGCTGGTCGCCGTCTCGCACACCTGGTGGACCACGGCGAACCCCAACAACGACCCGGTCTGCAAGGGCATCTCAGTCAAGGTCACCTACCAGGGCAGGACCGTGACCGTCCCCGTCAAGGACCAGTGTCCGTCCTGCGACGCCACCCACATCGACCTCAGCCAGCCCGCCTTCGCCACGTTCGCCCCCCTCGGCCAGGGCGTCATCAACGGCCTCACCTGGCAGTTCGTCAAGGCGGGCCTCGCGGGCGGGAGCATCCCCCTCTCCGACCCGGTCACCGGCTCCACCCCGGGCTGAGCGGGCCCGCCGGCACCTGCCGGTCCGGCCGTCCGCCCCTGACAGGGTGCAGGGGC
>NZ_JBHXKE010000024.1:0-38407 GCF_042722765.1 Kitasatospora sp. NPDC058406 | reverse complement strand
CCCTCGGGGGCGGGCCCACCCCCCCCCCCCCCCGGCACCCCGCCACCCCCCGGGGCTGCGGGGCCCCCCCCCCCCCGGCGGGCCCGGCCGCCCCCCCCTCCCGGGGGGCGGGGGCGCACGGCCGGATTCCTTGCACGGTGGCGGTGGTCCGGGAGCCCGGGGCGCGCGTAGCGTCCGGGGATCCGGGAACGGCGTGAGTGGAGGTCGGGGTCGTGGCGTCTGGCGTTGCGGGTGTGAACGGCGGGGTGTCGTTCTGGTGGCGGCAGTCGGGGGTGCCCGAGGCGCGGCCCGCGCTGCCCGGGGACCTCGACGTCGACGTGTGCGTGGTGGGCGGCGGGTACACGGGGCTGTGGACGGCGTACTACCTGAGGAAGGCCGACCCCGGGCTGCGGATCGCCGTACTGGAGGCGCGGTTCTGCGGGTACGGCGCGTCGGGGCGCAACGGCGGGTGGCTCTACAACGGGTTCGCCGGGCGCGGCGCGTTCGCCCGGCGGTACGGGCGGGAGCGGGCCGCGGCGATGCAGCGGGTGATGGACGCGGCCGTCGGCGAGGTCGCGCGGACCCTGGCGGCGGAGGGCGTCGACGCCGACCTCGTCCGGGGCGGGGTGTTGGAGGTGGCCCGGACACCGGCCCAGCTGGCCCGGCTGCGGGCGTTCGCGGACGCGGAGGCCGCCTACGGACCGGGCCGTGTCGAGGAGTTGAGCGCGTCGCAGACCCGGGAGCGACTGCGGGTCGAGGGCGCGCTCGGCGGGGTGTGGAGCCCGCACGGCGCGCGCGTGCAGCCCGCCAAGCTGGCTGCGGGGCTGGCGGCGGCCGTGGAGCGGCTGGGCGTGGCGGTGTACGAGGGGACGCCGGTCACCGAGATCCGGGGTGGCGACCGGCCGGCCGCCGTCACACCGCACGGCACCGTCACCGCCCGGTACGTGCTGCGCGCCACCGAGGGGTTCACCGCCGGGCTGGCCGGGGAGCGGCGCACCTGGCTGCCGATGAACTCGGCGATGATCGCCACCGAGCCGCTGCCGCCGTCGTTCTGGGCCGGGACCGGCTGGGAGGGCCGCGAGGTGCTCGGGGACTTCGCCCACGCCTACATGTACGCGCAGCGCACCGCCGACGACCGGATCGCCCTCGGCGGGCGCGGCGTGCCCTACCGCTTCGGCTCGCGGACCGACACCGACGGCACCACGCAGGAGGCGACCGTCCGGCAGCTGCGGGAGGTCCTGGACGCCTTCTTCCCCGCCGCCCGGTCCGCCCGGATCGACCACGCCTGGGCGGGTGTGCTCGGCGTGCCCCGGGACTGGTGCGCCACCGTCGACCTGGACCGCCGCACCGGGCTCGGGTGGGCCGGCGGGTACGTCGGCAGCGGGGTGACCACCACCAACCTGGCCGGGCGGACCCTGTGCGACCTCGTCCTCGGCCGCGACACCGAGCTGACCCGGCTGCCCTGGGTAGGCCACACCGTCCGCCGCTGGGAGCCCGAGCCCTTGCGCTGGCTCGGCGTGCACGCCCTCTACGCGGTCTACCACGCCGCCGACCGTCAGGAGGCCGCCGGCCGTCCCACGACCTCCCCGCTGGCCCGCCTCGGCGACCTGGTCGCCGGCCGGTAGGCGAGGGCCGGCGGACGGGGGGCACCGGTCCCCGGGGGCCTCGGCGGCGTCCGCGGGCCGGGCGGGCGCGGACGGTCGGCGAGGCCGGACGCGTCGCCCTCACCCGGGGTGCCGCCCGGCCCCGTCTCCTCCGCACCGAAGGCGCGGCGCACCGACGAGGGCGGCCGGAGTGTCGGGCGGGGTCCCGGCCCGGAGTGTCGGGCGGGGCGCAGACCGGTGCTCCGGTGCGGGCTACGCCGGAGGGCGGTAGCGGGCCCCTGGCGGGGAGGTGGCCCGGGGGGAGCGGATAGGCCGGTCGGAGCCTGCCCGCTGGCGGGTCGGGGAAGGACACCGGACGGTGGGGCGAGGGCGAGGGCGAGGGCGGACGGTGGAGGTGAAGTGGGTGCGGACGTGGCGCGTGGCGGTGGGTGTGGCGGTGCTCGCGGCGGTCGCGGCGACGGTGCCGACCGGGCAGGCGACGGCGGGGCCCGGATGGGCGGTCGTCGTGGTGGACCAGGCGTCCCGGCGGGTGCTGGTGCTGCAGAGCGCCGAGGAGCTGATGGCCTACCGGGGGCCGGACCGCCTGCCGGTGGTCTGGTCGTGGTCGGCGGACACCGCGCCGGACCTCGACGACCTCCGGCCGGAACGCAGTTGGTCGATGCCGGACGAGGCGAAGAGCCGGGTGCGGCACGGTCGCCGCTACCTGCTCACGACCGCCTCGGGCGGGCTGGCGGCCGCGGTCGACACCGCGACCGGCGCCGCCGCCTGGGCGGTCGACACCGGTCCGCTCGCCAACCCGCACAGCGCGGAGCTGCTGCCGGACGGGAACGTCGCGGTGGCGGCCTCCACCGGCGGGTGGATCCGGCTCTACACGGCCTCGCAGGGGCCGCGGAGCTCGGTGCACGCCGAATTCCGGCTCCCGGGCGCGCACGGCGTGCACTGGGACCGGCGGACCGGACTGCTCTGGGCGGTCGGCGACGACACGCTGACCGCGCTCCGGGTGGGCGGCACCGCGGCGGCGCCGACCCTGACCGCGGTCCGGGCGGTGCCGTTGCCGGAGCCGGGAGGTCACGACCTGGCGCCGGTGCTCGCCACGCCCGGGCGCTTCTGGGTGAGCACCGCCGGGCACCTCTGGCGGTTCGACCCCGCGACGGACCGCTTCTCGAAGGTCGGCCTGGGCGGCGAGCAGGCGGGGAGGGACGTCAAGAGCGTCGGCGACGAGCCGGGTTCGGGGCGGTTGCTCATCGCGGCCCCGGACCACGCGGGCCCCTGTTCCTGGTGCACCTCGGTGCTCTCGCTGCACCGTCCGGACGCCGTCCGGAGGTTGCCCGGCGCCTGGCTCTACAAGGCGCGCTGGTGGACCAGTTGGGGGAGCGCGGCGTGAGCGGAAGGCCCGGGGGAGCGACCGGTGGGACTATGGGACCGGGCTGGCATTCGGTGGATGCGGCTGATTTTATGCAGCGGCAAACTACTCCAATGGTGGTCAGTTTCCGCTCTGGTTCCGTAAACCATCCGCGAGGTGCCCGGGCTGGGATAGCGTCCATGGCGCCGGGGGGACTCGAACCACTCACTGGGTTCGAACATCAGACAATGCCGTATCCGTTTCGGGAGAAAACTGTGCGCAATTGCCTTTCGGAAAACCGGTCGGACACCGTCGACGAACTGCGGCTCGCCGTGGACTCGCTCGCCGCGTTCCCGGCCCGTGACGCGGCCTCCGGGGCCGACGTCCCCGAGCGTTTCGCGGCGGTGGCGGAGCTCTGCCGCGCCGTCGACGGGGTGCTCGACAGCCTGGTCGTCCAGGCCGCCGCGGAGGCCGCCGAGGAGGGCTGGACCGCCGCCCGGATGGCGTCCGAACACGCCGTCTACTACGCGAGGTTGCAGCGGGCGCTGCTGCCCGCCGGGGCTGCCGCCGCCGGTCGGGGCGACGCCGGGCCGAAGCAGCGGTGAGCGCGCCGCACACGCACGCGGCGCACGCCAACGCGCACGTCCTGGCCTGTCCCACCCGGTGGAGCGACGTCGACGAGAACGGGCACATCAACAACGCCCGGCTGGTCTCCTACGTCCAGGAGGGAATTTACGACCTGTTCTGTCACCACGCGGTCGCCGTCCGGGATTCGCTATTTCCGTCCGGATTCCTGATCGCCCGGCACGAGATCGATTACCTGGAGCAGCTGCACCATCAGCCGGAACCATTGCTGGTGCGGTTGAGCGTTGAACGTCTGGGGCGCAGTTCCGCGCATGTCGTGGTGAATGTGTGCCGCGACCCGCGGACGTATATGCGGGCGCGGACGGTGGTGGTGGCCCGGGACGAGGCGTCCGGCCGGTCCCGTACGCTCAGCCCGTCCGAGCGGAGCTTCCTCTCGGCGTTCCAGCCGGTGGACCCGACGGCCGAGGGGCCGATCGCAGACGGATCGACGGGCGAGGGCCCGGCGCAGCCGCCCCGCGTGGCGGTGAAGTCGCCGCGCGGACCGGTGGCCGCGCCCGTGCCGGCCCACCACCGGCCCCGCCGGCGCCTGCCGGGTCTCGGTGCGCTGACCCGGAGCGTCCCGGTGGGGTCGTACCGCCACCGCGGGCGCTGAGCCGCCGCGCGAGGCCGGGACACCGCGCACCGAACCGCCGCGCGCACCGAACCACCGCGCGCACCGATCCACCGCACGCGCCGAACCACCGCGTGAGCCGACGCCGGGCACAGGAAGTCGACTGGGGCTTCTTCCTGTGCAAGGGGTGGAGGCGGTGTCCGGCGCGTACCGCTCCTCAGCCGCCGACGGTGGCGCGGAAGAGCTCCGCGCCCGGGCCGGTGAGACGGACGGGACCGGCGCCGGGGCGGAGGTAGGCGGAGCGGCCCGGGGGGAGGTCGAGGCCGGCGCCGCCGGGGGCGCGGAGGCGGGCACGGCCCGCGGTGCAGAGGAGGATCTGCGGGGCGTCCGCCAGGTCGACCCGGACGGGTACGGCCGTGGGTCGTAGCCGTGAGAGACGGAACTCGGCAGCGGGCGAGGGGAACTGCTCCTCGATCCCGCCGCCGCCCGGAGCGCGTGCACCGTCCGGGGTGCCCCCGTCGTCGGGGGTGCGGGCGGTCAGTACGGCCGGCTCGCCGGTGCGGAACGCGGTCACCGCGAGCAGGCCGTCGACGTCGACGTGCTTGGCGGTGAGGCCGCAGCGCAGCACGTTGTCCGAGTTGGCCATCAGCTCCACGCCCACCCCGCGCAGGTAGGCGTGCGGCACGCCCGCGTCCAGGGCGAGCGCCTGACCCGCCCGGAGCCGGACGTGGTTGAGCAGCAGGGCGGCGACCAGCCCGGGGTCGCCGGGGTGGTCCGCGGCGGCGCGGGCGTACCCGGCGCAGGCTTCGGCGAACGGGCCGCCGTCCGCGGCGGTCCGGTGCAGGGCGGCGGTGACGGCGGCGAGGTCGCCGGCCCCGGGGCGGGCCACCTCCAGGACGTGCCGCAGCAGCGCGGGCAGCACCTCCGCGGCGGGGCGCCGGCGGAGCGCCGCGGCCCACGGGGCGATCAGCGGCACGGCCAGCCGGTCGAACAGCGCGGCCGTCGCTGCGGCCGGGCGGAACCCGCAGAGCGCCTCGAAGTCACCCAGAGCACAGATGAGTTCGGGCTTGTGGCCGCGGTCCCGGTAGACCCGGTCCGGGGCGTCGAGCGGGACGTCACGGGCCTCCTCGGCGGCCCAGCCCGCCTCGGCCTGGGTACGGGTCGGGTGGACCTGGAGGGAGAGCGCCCGGTCGGCGGCCAGCACCTTGAGCAGGAAGGGGAGCCGTGGGCCGAACCGCCGGACGGTCTCCGGCCCCAGCAACTGCGCGGGGGCCTCGGCGATCAGCCGGTCCAAGGGGCGCGGTCCGTGCCCGTCGTCGAGCACCGACGGCGCGGACGGGTGTGCGCCCATCCAGAGTTCCGCCTGCGGCGCGCCGGTCGGCGGGGTGCCGGTGAGCGCGGGGATGGCGGTGGTGGAGCCCCACGCGTAGTCGCGCACGGGATTGGCCAGCAGGGCGAACGGGGGCAGCGCGGACGGGGGTGTGTGCGCGGGCGGGGCGGACGGCGGGGTGGGCATGCGGGTGCTCCGGGGGAGGGTCAGCGGCAGAGCGCGGCGGCGCCGATCAGGCCCGCGTCGGTGCCGAGTTCGGCGCGGCGGACGTCGAGCCCGCGGACGTACGGCAGCGCGGCGTACCGGTCCAGGTGGCGGGCGAGCGGGTCGAACAGGGCCGGGCCGGCGGCGGCGACCCCGCCGCCGATCACCACCCGGTGCAGGTCGACCAGCGAGGCGGTGGCGGCGATCCCGGCGGCCAGTGCCTGGGCGGCCCGGTCGTAGGCGGCCACCGCGACCGGGTGGCCGGCCAGCGCGTCGGCGGCCACGGCGCGGGCGGAGCGGTCGTCCCCGGTCGGGCGCCAGCCCCCGGCGAGGGCGCGGCGGGCGATCGCGGTGCCGCTGGCGAGGCCCTCCAGGCAGCCGCGCGAGCCGCACGGGCACGGGTCGCCGTCGAGGTCGACGGTGATGTGGCCGAGGTGGCCGGCGTTGCCGCTGGGGCCGGGTCGGACGGCGCCGTCCAGCACCAGCCCGGCGCCGACGCCGGTGGAGACGACCAGGCAGAGCGCGTTGTCGGCGCCGCGTGCCGCGCCGCGCCAGTGCTCGGCGGCGGCCATCGCCACCCCGTCCCCGGCCAGTACGACGGTGCGGGGGCCGACGGAGGGGTGCGCGGCGACCTCGGCGGTGAGCGGGAAGTCGCGCCAGCCGGGGATGTTGACCGGGCTGACGGTGCCGTGCCCGAGGTCCACCGGGCCGGCGCTGCCGATGCCGACGGCGCCGACGGCGGCCCACCCGGGGGCGGCCGCCAGTTGGTCCAGCACCCGGTGCACGACGGCGAGGACGGCGGCGCCGGGGTCCTTGGCCGGGGTGGGGAACCGGACCCGGTGCGCGAGGGCCCCCGCGGAGTCGACGAGCGCCCCGGCGATCTTGGTCCCGCCGATGTCGATTGCGGCGAACAGCGGCCCGGCGGCGGAGCCGGCGCCCGCCTGCGCGTCGGGGGCCGGCGCGGCGGAGGGCCGGGCGGAGGAGTGCGGCGTGGGGGCGGTCATGGCGGGTGGCTCCGGGGCGGGGTACGGGCCCCCGCCCGGGGGCCGGGCGGGGGCGATCGATCGCGACGGCGACGGGACGGACCGTCGACAGGGACAGCAAACAGGATCAGGCCGAGGGCGTCAGCCTCAGGGTGACCAGCTCGAACGGCCGCAGGCTCAGCGTGACGCCGTCGCCGTCCACCGCGACCTCGCCGCGCGTGCCGTCCCACGGGCGCTCCAGCAGGTCGCAGGGCACCGCGGAGGCCGGCCGGAAGGACGTGCGGAGCCGGCCCCGGGCCCGCCCGCCGCCGGCCTCGTAGACCCGGACCACGAGGTCGCCGCTGCCGTCGTCGGCGAGCTTGACGGCGCTGACCACCAGCGCCGCCTCGTCCAGCTCCACCAGCGGCCGGACCGCCTCCGCCGAACCGGTCACCCGGCGCTCCGGCAGGCCGACGGCGTACCCCTCGCGGACCGCGTCGCCGATCGCCGCGCCCGGCACCAGCGCGTGCCGGAACCGGTGCACGCCCTGGTCGGTCTGCGGGTCGGGGAAGCGCGGCGCGCGCAGCAGGGAGAAGCGGACCGTGGTGGTCGTCCCGCCGTCCGTCGCGCGGACCGCCCGGGTGACGTCGTGGCCGTACGTCGAGGGGGTGACCAGCGCGACGCCCCAGCCCGGCTCCTCCAGGTGGACGAAGCGGTGGTTGCAGGCCTCGAACTTGGCCGCCTCCCAGCTGGTGTTGGTGTGGGTCGGGCGGAACTGGTGGCCGAACTGGGTCTCGGCCGCGTACCGCTCGGTGTGCACGTCCAGCGGGAACGACGCCTTGAGGAACTTCTCGGTCTCGTGCCAGTCGACCTCGGTGTCGATGTCCAGGCGCCGCGACCCGGCCCGCAGGCTCAGCGTCTGGACCACCGTGGAGGAGCCGAACGAGCGGGCCACCCGGACGGCCGCCTCGTCGGGGGAGGAGACGGACACCGCGACCTCGTCCGCCGCGGTCAGGTCGGTCACGGTGTTGCGGTAGAACTGGTCCACGTCCCAGGCGTCCCACATGTTGGGGAAGTCGGGGTGCAGCTGGAGCAGGTTGGCCCGGGCCCCGGGGGCGACCGTCTCCCGGCCGCTCGCCGCGTCGACCGCCGAGACCACCAGCCCGTCGCCGTCCACGGCCACCGACAGCAGGCCGTTGTCCAGGACGAAGCCGCCGCCGTCGCGCGCCGTCACCGTGCAGCCGCCGCCCGCGCCGGTCGCCGGCACCGGGCACGCCCCGCCCGCCGGCACCGCCGAACGGACGTGCGGGGCACCGTTGAAGACCAGCTCGCGCCCGCCCGCCGCGTCCCCGGCCAGGGCCTGCTGGGCCGCGCCGATCAGCTCCTCCAGCTCCGCCGCCAGACGCGCGTACGTGGCCTCGGCCTCGCGGTGCACCCAGGCGATCGACGAGCCGGGCAGGATGTCGTGGAACTGGTGCAGCAGCACCGTCTTCCAGATCCGGTCCAGCTGCTCGTACGGGTACGGGTGGCCGGTGCGCAGCGCGGCCGTGGCGCACCAGAGTTCGGCCTCGCGCAACAGGTTCTCGCTGCGCCGGTTGCCCTGCTTGGTCCGGGCCTGGCTGGTGAGCGTGGCCCGGTGCAGCTCCAGGTAGAGCTCGCCCACCCAGACCGGCGGCTTCGGGTACTCGGCCTCGGCCTTCTCGAAGAACTCGGCCGGCCGCTCCCAGCGCACCGTGGCCGAGCCCTCCAGGTCGCGCAGCCGGGCCGCCTTGGCGATCATCTCGCGGGTGGTGCCGCCGCCGCCGTCGCCCCAGCCGGTCGGCGCGAGCGAGCGCCGGGCGACGCCCTTGTCCTTGAAGTTCCGTGCCGCGTGGGCGATCTCGCTGCCCTTCATCGAGCAGTTGTAGGTGTCCACGGGCGGGAAGTGGGTGAAGATCCTCGTGCCGTCGATGCCCTCCCAGAGGAAGGTGTGGTGCGGGAACTTGTTGACCTGGCTCCACGAGATCTTCTGCGTGAGCAGCCACTTGGAGCCCGCGTTGCGGATGATCTGCGGCAGGCCGCCGGTGAAGCCGAAGGTGTCCGGCAGCCAGGCCTCCCGGTTCTCGACCCCGAACTCCTCCAGGAAGAACCGCTTGCCGTGAACGAACTGACGTGCCATCGCCTCCGAGGACGGCATGTTGGTGTCCGACTCCACCCACATGCCGCCGGCCGGCACGAACCGGCCGTCCGCGACCGCCTTCTTCACCCGGGCGTACACCTCGGGGCGGTGCTCCTTGATCCAGGCGAACTGCTGCGCCTGGGACATGGTGTAGAGGAAGTCCGGTTCGTCCTCCAGCAGAGCGGTCATGTTGGCGGTGGTGCGGGCGACCTTGCGGACCGTCTCGCGCAGGGGCCAGAGCCAGGCGGAGTCGATGTGGGCGTGGCCGATCGCGCTGATCCGGTGCGCGGACGGCACGGCGGGCGCGGCCAGCACTTCGGTGAGGTGCGAACGGGCCCCGGCCGCGGTGCCGTTGACGTCCTGGAGGTCGATCGCGTCGAGTGCCCGCTCGACCGCCCGCAGCAGCTCCCAGCGGCGGGCGCCGTCGGCCGGCAGTTCCGCCATCAGCTCGCCGAGCACCTCCAGGTCCATCACCAGCTGCCAGACCGTCTCGTCGAAGACGGCCAGGTCCATCCGCTCCAGCCGGTACTGCGGCGTGCTCCCGGCGGTCTCCTTGTCGCCCAACTCGGTCGGCAGGAAGGGGTGGTAGTCCAGGATGACCGGGTTGGACGCCGCCTCGACGTGCAGCAGCACCGGCTCGCCGCCGGCCGCCGGGGAGGCGATCCGCACCCACTGGTTCTGCGGGTTGAGGCCCTTCACGGGCGTGCCGTCCGGCCGGTAGACCAGGCCCTCGCACTGGAAGCCCGGCATGTTGGCGTCGAAACCGAGGTCGATCAGGGCCTCGACCGTGCGCCCGGCCCACGCCTCGGGCACGGTGCCGGTCACGGTGATCCAGCTGGTGCCCCACGGCGCACCCCAGGCGTCGCCGACGGCGATCGGCGAGCGCGGCGCGGCCAGGCCCTCGGCGACCGGGACGGGCTCACCGGGCGCCGTCCAGATCGTGACCGAGAGCGGGACGGACTCGGGGTGGACCGCCGGGCGGATGCGCTCGTCCAGGACGCGCTTGAGGCGGGCTTCGACCAGGCTGCGGTCATCGTGCATGTCAGCGGACTCCGTTGTGCGACTGAGGGGGAACGAACGTGGGAGGGGTCGTCAGCGTACGTCGTCCGGGTGGACGACCTCGGTGATGCCCCGGGCGGACAGGTGGGCGGGATCCCCGGCGTGTTCGGCGAGCACCGCGGTCGGGCGGGCGCCGTCCTCGGCCAGGCGCATGAACGCCTCGAAGACGCTGCCGCCCGGGCCGCAGACCGAGCGCTTGGGTGCGGTGACCTCGTCGCCGGTGGCGACCACCACCGCGGTGGTGCGCGGGGCCGGTGCTCGCCAGCCCTCGCGGACGGCGGTGACGGCGGCGGCCAGCCGGGCGCCGGCCGGCTTGACCCGCCGGTCGGTGGTGAGGATTCCCAGGCTGTACTCCAGCTCGGGGAAGTCGGCCAGCGCGCGGTCCACGTCGTGCGAGCACCACCAGGTGACGCCCCACAGGTCGGGGCAGTCCAGGACGGCCTCGACGGTGGCGCCGGTGAACCGGGCGGCGTCCTCGGCGGCGATGTGCGGGGCGGGGGCGCCGACCTCCTGGAGCCAGACCGGCCGGTGCGGGTCCGGCGCCCAGGCCTTCGACAGCTCGACCAGGTAGGCCGCGTGCTGGTGGGCGGCGGTGGAGCGGGCGCCGTAGCGCTGCGCGGTGCCGTTGAACACCCAGGAGTGCACGGCGGTGGCGGCGCCGATCCGGGCGGAGTGCCAGGGCGTGAACGGGTGCTCGTCCAGGTACCAGGCGGCGTCGTAGGAGGCGTGCAGGTGGAGCCGGCCGGGCGCGCCCTGCTCGCAGGCGCCGACCATCCGGTGCAGCCAGGCCTCGACCTGCCCGGGGGTGGCCCGGTCCGGGTCGGGGTGCGGCTCGCCGGAGAACTGGTTGACCTCGTTGCCGACGGTCATGCCGAGGAAGTGGGGCCGGTCGGCGAGGGCGGCGGCCAGGGTGCGCAGGTACTCGGCCTGGCCGTCGAGGACGTCCGGGTCGGTGAAGATGTTCCGCCGGTGCCAGGTCTGGGTCCACGAGGGCTGGAAGTCGAAGCTGGAGAGGTGACCCTGGAGGCCGTCCACCGCGACGTCGAGTCCGCGTTCACCGGCCGCGTCGGCCAGGTCGACGAGCTGCTCGACGGCGCGCGGGCGGATCAGCGTGCGGTTGGGCTGGAAGAGCGGCCAGAGCGGGAAGACCCGGACGTGGTCGAGGCCGAGCGCGGCGATCGAGTCGAGGTCGGCGCGGACGGCGTCGAGGTCGAAGTCGAGCCAGTGGTGGAACCAGCCGGCGGTGGGGGTGTAGTTGACGCCGAAGCGCGGGGGTGCGGCGCGCGGCCGGGAGGCGGCGGGGCGCGGGTGGGGGGCGGTGGCCGGGGAGGGGGGCTGGGCGGCGGTCATGCTCGGTGCGCTTCCTCGGTGGGTGCGGCCGTCGCGGGGCGGTCGGGGCGGCGACGGGTGGTCGGGGCGGCGACGGATCGGCGACGGGTCGGGCGGGCGGCGGGCTATCCCTTGACGGCTCCCTCCTCCACGCCCTTGAAGAAGAACCGCTGGCAGACGGCGAACACCACGACGATCGGCAGGAACGCGATCATGGTGCCGGCGGCGATCAGCCGGGGATTGGCGCTGAACGTGCCGTTCAGGTACTGGAGGCCGACGGTCAGCGTGTACTTCTGCGGGTCGTTGAGCACGATCAGCGGCCAGAGGAAGTCGTCCCAGGCGCCGATGAAGGTGAAGATCACGATCACGCTGAGCATGCCGCGGACGTTCGGCAGGCCGACGTGCCACAGGCGCTGCCGGACGTTGGCGCCGTCCACCAGCGCGGCCTGGTCCAGTTCGGGCGGTACGGCGGCGAACGCCGTGCGCATCAGCAGCACGTTCAGCATCGCGATCGCGCCGGGCAGCGCCACGCCGGTCAGCGAGTCGGCCAGGCCCAGCCCCCGCACGGTGACGTACTGGGAGACGATGGTCGCCTCGCCGGGCAGGATCAGCGTGGCCAGGAGGAGGCCGAAGAGCAGTCCGGCGCCGCGGAAGCGCAGTTTGGCCAGCGCGTAGCCGGCCAGGGTGCAGCCGACCACGTTGCCGAAGATCGCGATCGCGGCGACGACCAGCGAGTTGGCGGCGTAGGTCCAGACAGGGATGGTGTCGGCGACCTTGCCGTAGTTGGCGAAGGTGAGGTCCTCGGGGAAGAAGCTCGGCGTCGAGGTGTAGACGTCCTCGTCGGGGCCCTTGAGGGAGGTCGAGAGCTGCCAGAGGAAGGGGCCGATGACGAGCAGGAGGACGGCCAGCAGGAGCAGGTAGCGCCCGGCCGTCCGGATCGGGCCGGGGTTGTGGAGGCTGCGGGGCCGCGGCGCGCGGCCGGTGCGCGGTCCGGGTCGCCCGCCGGGCGGGGCGGCGGGGTCGGCGGCGGAAGCGGAAGCGGGGGCGGCGGGACGGGGCGGCGGGACGGGGGCGGCGGTGTGGGTCACGGTTCAGGCCGCCTTCCGGTTCAGGCGCGTCAGGAGCAGCATCGGGCCGAGGGTGATGACGAAGAGCAGCAGGCTGAGCGCTGACGCGTAGCCGAGGTGGCCGGTGAAGCCGCGGCTGTACATCTGGATGAGCATGACCACCGACATGTCCCGGCCGCCGGGGCCGCCGGTGCCGTTGGAGAGCACGTACAGCTCGGAGAAGACGCGCAGCGCGGAGACCGAGATGAGCACCGAGACCAGCATCATGGTGGGCCGCACGCCCGGCAGGGTGACGTGCCAGAACCGGCGGACGCTGCCCGCGCCGTCGACGGCGGCGGCCTCGTGCAGCTCGCGGCCGACGTTGGCCAGAGCGGACAGGTAGATCACCATGTAGTAGCCGAGGCCCTTCCAGGTGGTCAGGGCGATCGCGCTGAAGAGCAGCAGCCAGCGGTCGGTGAGGAAGGGGACCGGGGAGTCGGCCAGCCCGGTCTGCCGCAGCACGCCGTTGACGAGGCCGCGGTCGTCCAGCACCCAGCCCCAGATCAGGGCCACCACGACGGCGGAGGCGACGACCGGGGTGTAGAAGGCGGTGCGGAAGACGGTGATGCCGGGGAGCTTGCGCTGGACCAGCAGGGCGAGCAGCAGGGGCAGCACGGTCAGCAGCGGCAGGCAGATCAGCAGGTAGACGGTGCTGTTGAGCAGGGCGTCCGCCAACTGGTCGTCGCTGAAAGCGCGTTCGTAGTTGTCGAGGCCGGTGAAATGCCCGCCGCCCAGGGGCTTGGCATTGGTGAACGAGAGGATCACCGTGTTGATCGCCGGCCAGAGGTTGAAGACGGCCAGCCAGATGATCGCGGGCCCGGCGAGCAGCCAGGGGGTGAACCAACGCCGGTGGGTCATGCCGATGCCTTCCTGGGGCGAGCGGTGCGGGTCATTCCCGGCGGGCGGCGGCCCGGGGGTGCCGCCGCGCCGCCGGTACTGGTCGGTCCGGTGCGGGATCAGCCCTTGAGCAGCTGGTTGCACCGCTCCACGGCGGTGTCCAGGGCCTGCTTGGAGCTCGTGTCCCCGCTGATCGCCAGGGCGATCTGCTGGTTGATGACGGTGCTCATCGCGTCGTCGACCTGGACGGGCTGGAGGATCTTCGCCTTGGCGAGGGAGGTGAACGCGACGACCTTGGCGTCGCCCGCGTTGGTGCCGTCGCTCCTGCTGAAGAACGGGTCGCCGGCCGAGGCCTTGGTGGACGGGAAGATGCTGGTCAGCTGGGCGAACCTGGCCTGGTTCTCCGCACTGGTGACCCAGCGGGCCAGGGCCATCGCGGCGGCCGGGTTCTTGGTGCTCTTCGGGATGGACAGGCCCTGCACGTAGAGCGGCGGGGTGCCCATCGCAGGGGAGGAGAGCATCTTCGGCGCGAGGGTCGGGTTGTCGGTGGCGAGGCTGCTGATGAAGTTGCCGCCGCCGGTGGTCCAGGCCGCCGTGCCGGCGTTGAAGAGCTTGGAGTTGCCGGCGTAGGTGTTGGTGAGGACGTCGTTCGGCAGCAGCCCGTCCTTGTACGCGGCGCGGTACTTGTCCAGTAGCGCGGCGGCCTCGGGGGTGTTGAAGGTGAACGACCTGCCGTCGTCGGCCATCACCTTGACGCCCGCGTTGACGAGGTCGCCGAGGCCCGGCTTGCGGCTCATCAGGTAGGTCGAGCCGCCGGACTTCTCCTTCATGGTCCGGGCCTGGGCGATCAGTTCGTCGAGGGTGCCGGGGAGGTTCTTCGGGTCCAGCCCGTTCTTGCTCAGCAGTTCCGAATTCCAGTAGTTGACATCGGTGTTGAGGTACCACGGGTAGCCGAAGGTGCCGTCCTGGCCGGCGAACCGGTAGGCGTCGACACCGCCGGCCACGTACTCCTCGGCGAGTTTCGGATCGGCCTTGGCCACGTCGAGCAGCAGGCTCTGCCGGGCCAGCGGGAGGGCGAAGTCCGGCGGGAGGTTGACCACGTCGGGAAGGGTCCCGGCGGCGGCCTGGCTGAGCACCTTGGCGGAGTAGCCGTCGCCCGGCTGGTCCAGCCACTCGACCTCGACCCCCGGGTACTTCTGCCGGAAGCCGTCGATCACGCCCTGCACGTAGGCGGTGAACTTCGGCTTCAATGCCCAGGTCTGGAGCGAGACCTTGCCCTTGACCTCGCCGGTGGCGGCGGCGACCTTCGCCGCCGTGTCGTCGCTCCTGTCGTCGGAGCTCAGTCCGCAGCCGGTGAGCACGGTGGCGGCCACCGCCGCCGTCGTCACTGCCGCCCAGATTCTTCGCATGAGGGTCTCCCGGTCCTGGGGAATGGGTGGGGGATGCGTCTTCGGGGATCGTGCTGGGGGTGGTTCGGGGATTGCGCCGGATTGTGGAACCTGTCTTACTAAACCGGTCTAGCTATGCCAGGGACTATGCTCCCGCCTAAACTTGGATGTCAAGAGAGGAGTCGGAACCCGTGGGCAGACCGACGATCGCCGACATCGCGCGCCAAGCCGGTGTCTCCAAGGGCGCGGTGTCCTTCGCGCTCAACGGGCGCCCCGGGGTGAGCGAGGCGACCAGGGCCCGGATCCTCCGGGTCGCCGAGGAGATGAACTGGCGGCCGCACAGCGCCGCCCGCGCCCTCGGCGGGGCCAGGTCCGACGCGGTGGGGCTGGTGATCGCCCGCCCGGCCCGGACCATCGGCGTCGAGCCGTTCTTCAGCCAGCTGCTCTCCGGCCTCCAGGCCGTGCTCTCCGCCCGCTCCGTCGCCCTCCACCTGATGGTGGTCGAGGACACCGCGGCCGAGATCGAGGTCTACCGGCGCTGGACCTCCGAGCACCGCGTCGACGGCTTCATCGTGGTCGACCTCCAGCTGCGCGACCCGCGGCTCGCGGTCCTGGAGGAACTCGGCCTGCCCGCCGTCGTGCTGGGCGGCCCCGGCAAGGGCGCCGGCCCCCTGCGGATCTGGGCCGACGACCGCGAGGCGATGCTCTCCATCGTCGACTACCTGGCCGCCCTCGGACACCGGCGGATCGCCCACCTGGCCGGGCTGCCGCACTTCCAGCACACCCAGCGGCGGATCCGCGCGCTGCGCGACGCCTCCCGGCGGCTCGGCCTGGAGGAGGCGCTCTCGGTGCCGACCGACTTCAGCGACGCCGAGGGGGCCGCCGCCACCCGCGCCCTGCTCTCCCGGCCCAGACGCCCCACCGCGATCGTCTACGACAGCGACGTCATGGCGGTGGCCGGCCTCGGGGTGGCCGGCGAGATGGGCGTCGCGGTGCCCGGCGAGCTGTCGATCGTCTCGTTCGACGACTCGGTGCTCGCCCGGATCGTGCACCCGCCGCTGACCGCGCTCAGCCGGGACACCTTCGCGCTCGGCGAGCAGGTCGCGCGCAGCCTGCTCGCGGTGATCGACGACGCCGGGCCCGGCCGGGACCTGCAGATGCCGACCCCCCGGCTGACCGTCCGCGAGTCCACCTCGCCGCCCGGGGCGGGTTCGTCGGCCGCGACCGGCCCGGCGCGGGGGGCAGGTTCACCCTCCGGGGTGGCCTTCGCGGGCACCGTTGACAGCGGCTCTGAACCGGTTTAGCCTCGCTGCGCCGAGCGACCCCCGCTCGGCGCGCCACCGTGGGCGGGCGTCCGCCGAACCGCCCACGGTCACTCCGCCGGTCCGTACGCACCTGGAACCGCGCGTCCTTCACGCCGCCCCAGGGCCGCGCGTCCTCCGGCCACAGGAACCACCGGCATCACCACGCACGCATGCACCCCCGGGCCCGCCCCCCTTCTGGGCGGTCCGCCCCACCCTCCTCCGCGCGATCGGAGCCACCGCATGTCACGACGGACATCCCTGCTGCTGAGCGCCGCTCTCGGGGCCGCCGTCCTGGGCACCGCACCCACCGCGTCCCAGGCTGCCCCGACCCCCGCCGCCCCCTCCCCGGCGGCCCCCGCCGCGGCGAACGCCGCCGCCGGCACCCAGCCCTACGCCTCCTCCTGGTACCCGAACACCCTGCTGAACTGGGACCCGGCCACCGATCCGGACGCCCGGTTCAACCGCTCCCGGGTCCCCCTCCAGCCGCGCACCGGTGACCCGGCGCTCAGGGCCAACCCCAACGCCCGGGCCGGCGAGGGGAAGATCGCCTCCCTGGTCTCCTTCGGCCCCACCTCCAACAACCCCTCCCAGGGGTCCGCCGACCCCCACTACTACGCGTTCGGCTACTGGCAGTACGTCGACAAGCTGGTCTTCTGGGGCGGTTCGGCCGGCGAAGGTCTGATCCTGGCACCCAACCCGACCGTCATCGACGCCGCCCACCGCAACGGCGTCAAGGTCTACGGCACCGTCTTCTTCCCGCCCGCCGCGTACGGCGGACAGCTCCAGTGGGTCCGCGACTTCGTCCAGAAGTCCGGCTCCCGCTACCCCGTCGCCGACAAGCTGGCCCAGGCCGCCCAGTACTACGGATTCGACGGATGGTTCATCAACCAGGAGACCGGCGGCGGCGATTCGGCCCTCGCCGGTGAGATCCGCAACCTCATGCAGTACACCAGGGCGCAGACCGCCACCGACTTCATGTGGTACGACGCCATGACCGAGTCGGGGCCCGTCAACTGGCAGAACGCGCTGACCTCCGCCAACGACGCCTTCCTCCAGGAGGGCGCCCGGCGCACCTCCGACTCGATGTTCCTCAACTTCAACTGGTCGTCCGGAGGTCTCGGTTCCTCCCGGACCCTGGCCCGCGGCCTCGGCCGCAGCGAGTACGAGCTCTACTCCGGCATCGACACCGAGGCCAACGGCTACAACACGGGTGTGGACTGGAACAGCCTCTTCCCGGCCAACGGCCCGCACACCACCTCGCTCGGCCTCTACCGGCCCGAGTGGACCTGGAAGTCCGCCGCCGACCGCGCCGACTTCCTCGCCAAGGACGCCCGCTACTGGGTCGGCGCCAACAACGACCCCTCCAACACCTCGACCTCGTCCGGCTGGAAGGGCCTCGCGAGCTACGTCGCCGAGTCCACCCCGATCACCGCGAAGCCCTTCGTCACCAACTTCTCCTCCGGCGAGGGCGACTTCCACAACGCGGCCGGCACCAGGGTCGCCACCGGCGGCTGGAACAACCTCTCGCTCCAGGACGTCCCGCCCACCTACCAGTGGCTGGTCTCCTCGACCGGCGCCAGGCTCACCCCGTCGGTCGACTTCACCGACGCCTACGAGGGCGGCTCCTCGCTGCGGCTGACCGGCAACCTGAACGCCGTCAACACCGTCCGGCTCTACCAGACCAGGCTCCCGGTCGCCGCCGACAGCAAGCTCTCGGTCGTGGTCAGGACCCCGGCCGCCGGAGCCACCGGCCTCAAGGCCGCGATCTCCTTCACCGACGCGCCGACGACCTTCACCACCCTCGACCTCGGGAGCAACTCCGGTACCGGATGGGAGCGCAAGACCCTCGACCTCTCCGCCTACGCGGGCCGCACCATCGCCCAGATCGGCCTCCAGGCGGCCGGCTCGAATCCCTCCTACGACGTGAGGATCGGCCAACTCGCCTTGTACGACGGCGCGGTGGACGCACCCGGCGCACCCGGCGGGCTGACCGTGCTCGGCGCGAGCGATGTGGTGGCCGGCGCCAGCCAGTCCCTCCGGCTCTCCTGGACACCCTCGACGAGCGGCGCCGTGCACCACTACGAGCTGTACCGGCGCAACGCCGACGGCACCCGCGGCTACCTCGGCGCCACCCCCTCCGACGCCTACTACGTCAACCGGCTGGACCGGGCCGGCACCGAGGCGAACACCGTGATCGAGGTCGAGGCCGTCTCCACCGAGTACGGCCGCTCCACCGCCGCCACCACCACCGTCCCGTGGACCGGCACCCCACCGGCCGGCGGCAACCTCGCGCTCAACCGCCCGGCCACCGCCTCCGGCCAGTGCAACACCGGCGAGGGCCCGGCCAAGGCCGTCAACGGCACCGTCAACGGCGGCAACGGCGACAAGTGGTGCACCACCGGGAGCAGCAAGTGGCTTGAGGTGGACCTCGGTTCGGCCAAGGCGCTGTCGAAGTTCGTGGTCAGGCACGCCCAGGCCGGCGGCGAGAGCGCGAGCTTCAACACCCGCGACTTCACGGTCCAGGCCCGCTCGGCCGACACCGACCCGTGGACCACCGTCACCACCGTCACCGGCAACACCGCGGGCACCACCACCCACCCGGTGAGCACCACCGCGCGGTACGTCCGGCTGGTGGTCACCAGGCCGACCCAGGGCGCCGATCCCGCCGCCCGCATCTACGAGTTCGAGGCCTGGGGCGCGTAGGGCGTCGGACACGCCCGGATCTCCGCCCCACCGAGGAAAGGACCCGCCCCCGTGCCGGTCACCATCACCGCCGTCGAGAGCACGGACCTGTTCGTCGGACCCGAGGAGGCCCCGCGGCAGCTGCTGCGGGTCACCCTCGACGGCCCGCCCGCCCGGATCGCCGTCACCGGCCCGGGCGTGCGCGGCGAGGCGTCCGGCACGGGGCTGGTCGAAGTCCCCCTGGAGATCACCGGTGCCGCCGTCGGCGCCCGACTCGCCGTCGAGGTCACGGCCTTCGGCGCGACCCCCGGCGCCGCCGGGACCGACGCCGGCGCCGGGACCGGTGGCGCCCGCGCCGAGGGCGTCGTCGAGGTCGCCGAGCCCGGCTGGACCATGTTCATGGTCCCGCACTTCCACTACGACCCGGTGTGGTGGAACACCCAGGCCGCCTACACCTCGCCCTGGGAGCTCCTCTCCGCCGACGCCACCACCCGGCCGCTCTGGGAGCGCAACGGCTTCGCCCTCGTCGACGCCCACCTGGACCTCGCGCTGCGCGACCCGGTCTACACGTTCGTGCTCGCCGAAGTCGACTACCTGAAGCCGTACTTCGACCAGCACCCGGAGCGCCGCGCGAGCCTGCGCCTGCTGCTCGACCGCGGCCAGGTCGAGCTCGTCGGCGGCACCTACAACGAGCCGAACACCAACCTCACCGGCGCCGAGACGACGATCCGCAACATCGTCCACGGCATCGGCTACCAGCGCGACATCCTCGGCGGCGACCCTCGGACGGCCTGGCAGCTCGACGTGTTCGGCCACGACCCGCAGTTCCCCGGCCACCTCGCCGCCGCCGGGCTCACCGGGAGCGCCTGGGCGCGCGGCCCGTTCCACCAGTGGGGCCCGATCCAGAAGAACTTCCGCGAGGCCAAGGACGACGCGCGGGTCATGCAGTTCCCCAGCGAGTTCGAGTGGATCGCGCCCTCGGGCGACGGCGTGCTCACCCACTACATGCCGCACCACTACTCGGCCGGCTGGTGGATGGACTCCTCCGCCGACCTCGCCACCGCCGAGCAGGCCGTCTACGAGTTGTACCGCAAGCTCAAGCCGGTGGGCGCGACCAGGAACCTGCTGCTGCCGGTCGGCACCGACTACACCCCGCCCAACAAGTGGGTCACCGAGATCCACCGCTCCTGGGCGGGCAGGTACCTGTGGCCGCGCTTCGTCTGCGGGACCCCGCGTGACTTCCTGGACGCCGTCCGCGCCGAGCTGGCGGAGACCGGTCGCCGGCCCAGCCCGCAGACCCGCGACATGAACCCGGTCTACACCGGCAAGGACGTCTCCTACATCGACACCAAGCAGGCCCAGCGGGCGGCCGAGGTGGCCGCCGTCGACGCCGAGAAGCTCGCCACCCTCGCCGTCGTGCAGGGGCTCGGGCAGTACCCGTCGGCCGCGCTGGACAAGGTCTGGCGCCAACTCGCCTACGGCGCGCACCACGACGCGATCACCGGCTCCGAGTCCGACCAGGTCTACCTGGACCTGCTCGGCGGCTGGCGGGAGGCGTACGACCTGGCGGCGGACGTCCGCGACCGGGCGCTCGACGCGCTGGCGGCCCGGATCGCCACGACGGGGGAGGGCGACGCCGTGGTGGTCACCAACACGCTCTCCTTCGACCGGACCGACCTGGTGGCCGTCCGGCTGCCCCCGGGAACCGTCGACGGGGAGGGCCGCCCGGGCGTCCGCGTGCTGGACGACACCGGGGCCGAGGTGCCCGGCGCCGTCGACCGCGGCACCCTTCGCTTCCTGGCCGAGGACGTGCCGGCGCTCGGTTGGCGCACCTGGCGGCTGGTCCCTTCGGCGGCCGGCGGCGGCGACCCGGCCTGGTCCGTCGCCGAGGGCCTCACCATCGCCAACGGCCGCTACCGGGTGACCGCCGACCCGGCGCGCGGCGGCGGCCTCTCCTCCGTCCAGGACCTCCTGCACGGAAGGGAGTTGATCCAGGACGGGCGGATCGGCAACGAGCTGCGGGTCTACGAGGAGTACCCGCAGCACCCCGACTTCGGCGAGGGCCCCTGGCACCTCGTCCCCAGGGGGCCGGTGGCCGGTTCCGGCGATCGGCCGGCCGAGGTCCGTCGCGAGACCGGACCGCTCGGCGAGCGACTGGTCGTCCGCGGCACCGTCACCGATACCGCGCCCCATGACGGTGCCGGTGCCCATGACGGTGCCGGTGCCGGTGCCGGTGCCCGGGGCCTCCGGTACGAGCAGACCGTCACGCTGTGGCGCGGCCTCGACCGGGTGGACTGCCGGACCAGGGTCGTCGACTACACGGGCGCCGACCGGCTGTTGCGGCTCCGCTTCCCCGTCGACCTGCCCGGCGCCCTGCCGGTCAGCGAGGTCGCCGGCGCGGTCGTCGGACGCGGCTTCGCCCTGCCCGACGTCGACTCCGCCGAGGCGCCCTGGACCCTGGACAACCCGGCCAACACCTGGTTCGGTCTCGGCGCCACGGCCCGGGTGACGCTCACCGACCCGGTCTCCGGCGCGGTGCTGGGCGAACGCGCGCTCGGCGTCGCGGAGGTGATCGTCCCCGATCTCGCGTCGGCCGCCGACGCGCGGGAGCTGGTGGTCGCGCTCGCCCGGGTCGGAGTCACCGCCACCACCTCCGGAGCCGACTGGGCCCGGTACGGCTGGCTCGACGTGGACTCCAACCTGCCGGACTTCCGGATCCTCCTCGGCGGACCGGAAACCAACGACGCCACCCGGGAGTTGTTCGACCGGGCGGGTGCGGAGTACGCGGCCGTCCTGAAGGAGCGCGGCGCCGTCTGGGTGCCCGCCCGCACCCCGCTCGCCGAGGTCTGGCAGCCCGGCGCGGACCTGCGTGACCTGAGGGCCCTGCCGGCCCTGGTCGTCACCGACCCGGCCCCGCTCGCCGCCGACCTCGCCGACGCCCGGATCGCCGCCTCCTGCCCGGGGCCTCTCCCCGACACCGAACAACTCGTGGACCACACCGCGGCGTTGCTGAGCTTCGGTCTGCCCGGCTTCGCCGTCGATGCCACCGGTGCGCTGCACCTCTCGCTGATGCGCTCCTGCACCGGGTGGCCCTCGGGCGTCTGGATCGACCCGCCCCGGCGCACCCTGCCCGACGGCGCCTCCTTCCAGCTCCAGCACTGGACCCACGAGTTCCACTACGCGCTGACCGGCGGACCGGGTGACTGGCGGGCACAGGAACTCCCCGCCCAGGGGCAGGAGTTCACTCATCCGCTGTACGCCCGGCTCGCCCCCGCCCAGGACGGCCCGCTGCCCGGCACCCTCTCCTGGCTGCGGGTCGAGCCGGCCCGCCGGACCCTGCTCGGCGCGCTCAAGCCGGCCGGCAACCCGATCGCGCACGGCTCGACCGCCCCCTGGGACGGCCGACTCGCCGTCCGCCTGGTCGAGTCCACCGGCCTCGGCGCGGCCGTCACCCTCGGCGGCGCCCTCGGGCTGACCGACCTGCACGCCGCCGACCTGCTGGAGCGGCCGACCGGCCCGGCCGATCCGGACCTCGCGGGATCCCGGATCGCCACCGTGCTGGCCCGGCCCGCGGTGGCGGAGCCGGCCGGCGGCCCGGTCCTCGGCCCGGTCGCCGAGGCGGCCCAGCCCGTGCACGCCCGCTACTGGCTGCACAACCGGGGCCCGGCGCCGCTCGGCTACCTCCCGGTCTCGGTCGGCGCCTCGCCCGGCCTGCTGCGGACGGCGGGCGAACCGGTCACGCTCTCGGTGGCCCTCTCCTCCCACCTGCGGGACGCCGCCGTCGAGGGCACGGCGCGGATCCTCGCGCCCGACGGGTGGGCGGCGAGCCTCGGCGCCCGCCCCTACCGCCTGGAGGCCGGCGGACACCTCCGCTTCCCCGTCACCCTCACCCCGCCCGCCGGTAGCGCCCCCGGCCTGTACTTCGCCGCGGTCCGGCTCACGCACGACGGCCAAGACGTCGAGGACGTGGTCACCGTGGCCGTCGGCGACCTGCCGGAGATCCTTCCGGTGCCCGGCGACACCCCCGAGGACTGGACCGCCGCCCAGGGCACCCGGTCCGTGGAGGGGCGTGACACCGGCCTGACCGTCGAGGCGGCCACCGCGTCGGTCCGGCTGACCCCCGGCGTCGGCGCCGCCCTCGGAGTCCGCCTCGTCAACCGCACCCGGGGCGAGATCCGCGGCGAACTCCAGCTCGTCTCGCCCTGGGGCACCTGGGAGGCGGTCGGCGCGCCGGTCCGCGGCTTCACCCTCGCGGCCGGGGCCTCGGCGGTCGAGGAGTTCACCCTCACCGCGCCCGAGGACGCCGACCCCGGCGCCTACTGGGCGCTCGCCAAGGTGATGTGGTTCGGCCGCTGCCAGTACGCCCCGACCGTCGCGGTGGTGGTCGGGCCGTGACCGCGATTCCGCCCGCGCCCGCCGACGCCCCGGTGCTCGGACTCCTCGACGGCCGGCCCCTCCCTCGCACCGGCCTCGACCGCCGCCTCGCGGCGCTCCGCACCGGCCCGCGCGCCTCCGCCCTGCCGCGGCCCGGCAGCGGGGAGGACCGCCAACTGGCCCGCTGGGTCGCGCAGGTGCTGCTGACGGAGGCGCTCTGCGAGGCGGTCGCCGCCGAACGCGGCCTGTCCGTCCTCCCCGAGGCCGCCCATGACCGCCTGGACCAGCAGACTGCCGTCGAACTCGGCTCCGTCACCGCCGCCGCGTACGAGGGCAGCGCGGCGGTGCGGGCCGTCCACGAGGCCGTCACCGCCGCCGTCGCCCCGACCGCGGAGGAGGTCGCCCACTACTTCGCCATGACCCGACCGGCGGCGACCCCCACCGTCTGGCACCTCGCCTTCCCCGACGGCGGCACGTGCGGGGCCGACCCCGCCACCCTGCCGCTCGCCCTGGCGGAGGCCCTCCGCACGGCGGCCCCGGACACGTGGGTCACCGCCGGAGGCTGGACCGCCGCCCGCCGGACCACGCCGCCCGACCCGCCCACCGACCGGCCCGCCCGGCCCGACCAGCCCGGCCGGCCCGACCGCCCCGACCGCCCCGATCCGGCCGCCACCGTCCTCGCGGCCGTCCGTCGCGCGGCCTTCGTCCGCTGGCTCGACCACGCCCGTGCCACCCGCCTCACCCTCGTCCCCGGCCTCGAACACCCCGGCGACCCCGCCCAACCCGACAACCACCACCGCCACTGACCACCCCGGGCGGCCGCGCCCCCGGTGTGCCACCCCGGCCGGGGGCGCGGCGGCAGGAAATCCGGGTGACGGGTGGCCGTCGTCTCCCTACCCTCGGGGCATGAAGAGTGTCGGGGGACTGCTGAACGTCGTGGACGTCGAAGCGACCTGCTGGGAGGGACAGCCGCCGCCCGGGGCGGTGAACGAGATCATCGAGATCGGGCTGACCGTCGTCGACCTCGGGACGGGGGAACGGGTCGGGCGGCACCGCATCCTGGTGAAGCCCGCACGGTCCGCCGTCAGCGAGTTCTGCACGGAACTCACCGGGCTGACCCAGGCCGAGGTCGACACCGGCCTCGACTTCGCCTCGGCCTGCCGACTGCTCGCCGCCGACCACCGGGCCGGGGCCCTGCCGTGGGCGAGCTGGGGCGACTACGACCGGAAACAGTTCACCCGGCAGTGCAAGGCCACCGGCACCGCGTACCCCTTCGGGCACCGGCACACCAACGCCAAGGCGGTGTTCACCGAGGCACACGGGCTGCGCAAGCGCCCCGGGATGGCCCAGGCCCTGGAGATCGCCGGGCTGCCGCTCGAAGGACGCCACCACAGCGGCGAGGACGACGCCTGGAACATCGCCGCGCTGGTCCTCGGCCTGGCCGCCCGGGGCGCCTGGCCAGGAGGGACGGCCGGTTGACGAGGGCGCGGCCGTACGGGTGGTTCCGGAGCCGGACGGTTCGTGTTCGTCCGTGTGCGGCGCTAGGTTGCTGGGCGACCCGCTGAGACCCACTGAGGCCCGCTCCCCGGAGGACACCGATGGCCATCCCCGCCCTGGACCACTCGACGACCGGCTACTCCCTCCCGCACGCCTACTGGATGGCGCAGGCCGCCGGACTGGCCTCGCTGGACCGGGCCGGCATCGAGGAGACGGCCCGGTCCTGGGGCTTCGACGAGGTACGGCACTTCGAGTCGACGCACCGGATGCCGTTCCCGATCGAGGACACCCAGGCCTACGTCATGGCCGGCGACCGCATGATCGTCGCCGGATTCCGGGGCACCGAGGTGCTGAAGATCCGTGACTGGCTCAGCGACGTCAGCACCCCGCCCGTCCCCGGCCCGGCGAACAAGGGCTTCGTGCACTACGGCTTCCACCAGGCCCTGCAGTCCGTCTACCCGCAGATCCGCGACACCGTCCGCGACCTGCGCACGGACGATCAGACGGTCTGGTTCACCGGCCACAGCCTCGGTGGCGCGCTCGCCATGCTGGCCGGCGCCCGCTGGTACTTCGAGGCGCCGCAGCTGCTGCCCGACGGCGTCTACACCTTCGGCCAGCCCCGCACCTGCGAGCGGCTGCTCGCGGGCGCCCACAACACGGCCTTCAGGAACCGCTGTTACCGCTTCGTCAACAACAACGACATCGTCCCGCAGCTCCCGCCGGAGCCGGTCTTCACGCACGTCGAGGCGCTGCGCCACTTCGACGCCGACGGGAGGCTCCACGAGCGCATGCCGCTCGTCGCCGGGCTGAAGGACCGCGCCAAGGGCGTGCGCGCCGACCTGTTCGCCCCCGAGACGGACGGGATCAAGGACCACCACCTGCCCAACTACCTGGCCGCGTTCGAGAAGAACCTCGCCCAGGTCTGACGGGAGCCCCGCTGATGCGTGGACCGCCTCCCGGCGTGGCGGGGCGGCCGTCCGGGCGGTCGGAGCCGGTCGGCGCCGACCGCGACGGTAGTGCGCCGGTCGCGGCCCCTGGGTGAGGCCGAGGATGTCGGGACTGCCGGACCTGGAGGACGGGGCCGGAGAGCGCGAGCGCGGCGCCGGCGAGCAGGGCCGCGACCGCGCGCGGCAGGCCCAGCTCGTTGACGACGAAGTCCGCCGCCGGGTCGCCCCCGCCCGGTGAGGGCGCGGATCACCTCGACGGGGCCGAGCGGGTAGTCGCCCCGGCCGAGGGTGACGACGGCGAGCGCGAGCGCGGCGAGCACGCAGGCGGTGTCGGTGGTCACCGCCCGGGGGCTGTAGCGGAGGGAGAGGCCGCCGGGACGGCGGCTCCGGCCGGTCGCCGGCCGGTCGCCGGCCGGTCGTGGCGGGGCCTAGCTGGGGAAGGGCCAGACCGGGCACCACGGCGGGATGTACTGGCCGGGGTAGGGCGGGCCCCACGGCGGACAGGGGAAGGGGTCGGGGGCGGGCGGCGCGGAGGTCCAGAGGACCCTGCCGTTGCGCTCGACCGCGATGGCGCCCTCGTTGTAGACAGTCAGCTCGGCCCCGGGGTTGCCACCGGTCCCGCTCCACCAGAGCGGGGTGTTGTCGGCCGCGTAGACCACGAGGTTGCCGTCGCCCTGCATGGCGAGGATGTTGCCGTTGGGCATGGCGCCGCGGGCCACCCAGATGGGGGTGGTGTCGCGGTAGAGGACCACGTTGCCGTCGCCCTGCATGGCCAGCATGATGCGGCCGTTCGGCGAGTACCAGCCCTGGTTGCGGTTGAGCACGCTGTTCATCGGGATGCGGGTGGGCGGTGAGAGCGCGGCGGCCACGGCGGGTGGGGCGGCTACGGCGGGCGGGGCGGCCGGGGCCGTCGGCGCGGCCTGGGCGGCGCCCGTGGCGAGGGTGCCGAACCCTAGCGCGGCGGCGGCCGCCAGGGCGGCGGCTCGTAGGAGGGTGCTGGTCATGGGAGGGCTTCGGGTCCTTCCGGGCGAGGGCTGACAGGCGTGCTCCGGCGCACATCTGACGGAGCGTCGGATGCGTCCGTGCGCCGGGCGCCAGGCTATGGCAGCCGGACCGGAGGGGAGAGGCAGAACCACCGGCAGCTTCGCCCCGGCCGATCCGTCCGCCGCCGGGGTACGACCCCGTACGAGGACGGTCCGCCGGCAGGCCCGGCCGGGCGCCCGACCCCGTGTGCCGTTCCGACGGGATCCGATCGAGCCGGCCTAGCGGGACCAGACGAGCCGGACGGCGAGGCCGAGGACGACGGCGTTGCCCGCCAGGCCGGTGACGAGCCGGCCGCGTGAGCCGGTGAGGACGCGGCGCAGGAGGACGCCGCCGGACGCGAGCAGTGCCTGCCAGCTCGCGGAGGCGGCGAACGCGGCGAGGACGAACACCAGGCCGGGTCCGAGGGAGCCGGGGCCGGTCCGGCCGCCGACGACCAGGGCGCCGAAGTAGACCACGGTCAGCGGATTGAGCAGGGTCAGGCCGACCAGGGCCGTGTAGGTGCGCCACGGTGAGCCCGGTGGACTCGACGAGGCGGACGGGGGCCCGGCCGACGGGTCCTCGGGCCCGCCGCCCCGCTCGTGCCGGTACGCGCGGAGCGCGCCGCGCAGACCGCGCACGGCGAGTACGGCGAGCACCCCGGCGGCGAGGAGCTCCAGGTACCCGGCGGCCGGGGTGACGAGCCGGGCGACGGCCGCCCCGCCGAGCATCGCCGCCAGTGCGTAGAGGCCGTCGGCGGTGGCCACGCCCAGGGCGGCGGCCATGCCCCGGCCGAGCGAGACGCGCGAGGCGAGGGTGACGATCATGACGGAGATCGCGCCGACGGGCATGGCGATGCCGTAGCCGGCGAGGAGTCCGGAGAGCAGGGCGTCGGTCATCTGGGCGGTCCGAGTTCTGAGGGGCGGTCCGGCGCGGAGGGGCGGTCCGGCGCGGGGCGTCCGGGTGCCCCGGAGCGTAGCCCCGGCCCGTCCGCCCGGACCACCGGTTTTCGGTCGCCGGGGAGCCCGCCGCCGGCCGGTGCCGCGGCGTGCGGGCCCGCACGCCCGCACGCCCGTAACGCACCCGGCCGGCGTCAGCGCCGTCGGTGGGCGGCGATCAGGTCGGCGTAGCGCAGACCGCTGCTCTTGACGGTGCGGCGCTGGCTCGGGTAGTCGACGTGGACGAGCCCGAAGCGCTTGTCGTAGCCGTACGCCCACTCGAAGTTGTCCAGCAGCGACCAGGCGAAGTACCCGGCCAGCGGGGCGCCCTGGGCGGTGGCGCGGGCACAGGCGGCGAGGTGCCGTTCGAGGTAGGCGGTGCGCTCGGGGTCGTGGACGCTGCCGTCGGGGGCGACGACGTCGGGGTAGGCGGCGCCGTTCTCGGTGACGTAGATCCGCTCCGCGCCGTACTCGTGGGTGAGACGGAGCAGCAGCTGCTCCAGGCCGGGGGCGTGCACCTCCCAGGGCATGGCGGTCCGTTCGGGGTTGGGGCCGGGGAGCTGGCGGACGTACGGGGCGGGGCCGGTGGGGTCGTCGGCGACGATCTGGCGGAAGTAGTAGTTGAGGCCGAGCCAGTCGAGCGGGGCGGCGACCAGTTCCGCGTCGCCGTCGCGCTCGGGGAGGTCGACGCCGTAGACCTCGCGCATGTCCTTGGGGTAGCCGCGGCCGAGGACGGGGTCCAGCCACCAGCGGTTGATGTGGCCGTCGGCGCGGACGGCGGCGGCGTGGTCGGCCTCGGAGCCGGTGGCGGGCTCGATCGGGCTCAGGTTGTTGACGATGCCGATCCGGGCGTCGCGTACGGCCTCGCGCAGCACCTGGACGGCCAGTCCGTGGCCGAGGTGCAGGTGGTAGGAGGCGCGGACGGCGGCCGTGAGGTCGGTCAGTCCGGGGGCCATGGCACCGTCGAGGTGGCCGATCCAGGCGGAGCAGAGCGGCTCGTTGAGGGTCGCCCAGTCGGTGACCCGGTCGCCGAGGCGGGCGGCGACGACGGCGGTGTACTCGGCGAAGCGTTCGGCCGTCTCGCGGACGGGCCAGCCGCCGCGGTCCTGCTGGGCCTGCGGGAGGTCCCAGTGGTAGAGGGTCGGGAAGGGCCTGATGCCGGCGGCGAGCAGGGCGTCGACCAGGCGGTCGTAGAAGTCGAGGCCGGCCGGGTTGACGCGGTCGTCGGCCTGCGGCACCACGCGGGGCCAGGCGATCGAGAACCGGTAGGCGTCGAGGCCGAGTCGCCGCATCACGGCGACGTCCTCGGGCCACCGCCGGTAGTGGTCGCACGCGGTGTCGCCGGTGTCGCCGCCCGCGACCCTGCCGGGGGTGTGGGAGTAGGTGTCCCAGATGGAGGGGGCGCGGCCGTCGGCGTCCGTGGCGCCCTCGATCTGGTAGGCGGCGGTGGCCGCGCCCCAGAGGAAGTCGTCGGGGAGGGAACTCAGCGCACTGAGGTCGGTCACGGGGTGCCCTTCGGGGGTCTGCGGGACGGGGGAGGGTGTCACTTGACGGCTCCGGCGGTGAGGCCGGCGACCAGGTAGCGCTGGAGCAGCAGGAAGCCGGCCACCACGGGCACGCTCACCACCAGCGAGGCCGCCATCACCTGGTTCCAGTAGACGTCGTTGAGGGTGGCGTAGCCCTGGAGGCCGACGGCGAGGGTGCGGGTCGTGTCGTCGGTGAGCACGGAGGCGAAGAGCACCTCGCCCCAGGCCGTCATGAAGGCGTACACCGCGACGGCGACGATGCCCGGCACCGCGGCCGGGACGATGATCCGGACCAGGGCCTGGAGCGGTCCGCAGCCGTCGACCAGCGCCGCCTCGTCGAGGTCGCGGGGGATCGAGTCGAAGTAGCCGACCAGCATCCAGATCGAGAACGGCAGCGAGAAGGTCAGGTAGGTGAGGATCAGGCCGCCGCGGCTGCCGTACAGCGGGATGCCGGTCGCGTTGCCGACGTTGACGAAGATCAGGAAGAGCGGCAGCAGGAACAGGATGCCGGGGAACATCTGCGTGGAGAGCACGGTCACGGTGAACATCCGCCGCCCCCGGAAGCGGTAGCGGCTGACCGCGTACGCCGCGAGGATCGCGACGAGGACCGAGCAGACCGTCGCCCCGCCGGCCACGATCAGCGAGTTGACCAGGTACCGGCCGAGCGGGACGGTCCGCCAGATGTCCAGGTAGGGGCGGAAGGTGACGGTGCTCGGGATCCAGCGGAACGGCCCCTGGACGTCCCGGAGCGGTTTGAGCGAGCTGCTCAGCATCACCAGGACGGGGACGAGGGCGAAGACGGCGAGCGCGCCGAGGACGATCCACCGGGTCCGGCGGAAGGAGGCGGGCGGGTTGATCATGCTGCGTCCTTCCGGCGCGAGGTGAGCAGGAGGTAGCCGGAGGTCACCAGCAGCAGGAACAGCAGCAGCAGGACGGACATCGCCGAGCCCGCGCCGAAGTTCCAGGTGACGAAGGACGACTGGTAGATGTGGACGGACACGAGGTCGGCGGCCTCCGGGGCCGAGCGGCCGAAGAGCACGTACGGCGTGTTGAAGTCGTTGAAGGTCCAGAGGAACAGGACCAGCACCAGTACCAGGTTGACCGGGCGCAGCGAGGGCAGGGTGATCCGGCGGATCTGCTGCCAGATCCCGGCGCCGTCCAGCGCGGCGGCCTCGTAGAGCTCGCGGGGGATGTTCTGCAGCCCCGCGGTGAGAGTGAGGAAGGCGAACGGCCAGCTGCGCCAGACCGACACGGTGACCAGCGCGGTGAAGCTGTTGTCGCCGATCAGCCAGAACGGCTTGTCGTCGACGAGGTGGAGCTGGTCGTGGAGGACGTGGTTGATCAGGCCGGTGTCCCGCTGGAACATGAACGACCAGGTGATGACGGCGGCGTAGACCGGCAGTGCGTACGGGAGCAGGAACACGGCGCGCAGCAGGCCCCGGCCGCGGAAGGAGTCCTGGGTCAGGACGGCCGCCGCCGTGCCGATCAGCCAGGAGAGGCCGACGGTGAGGACGGTGAACGCGCAGGTGACCCAGAACGAGTGCAGCAGGGCGCGGCCGACGGGTGCGTGGAAGTCCACCGCCGTACGGTAGTTGGCGAGCCCGGCCCAGGGGGCGGCGGACCAGTCGCGGATGAAGAACTGGGTGAGCCGCTTGAGGCTCATGGTGGCGCCGACGACCATCGGGAGCAGGTGGACGACGAGTTCGAGGACGAGGGCGGGGAGCAGCAGCAGATAGGGGAGTGCGGTGCGGGGCGGGCGGAGGCGGCCGAGCCGGGTGGGGGTGCGCGGGGCGGGGGCACCCGGGCGGGCTGCGGCCGGTGCGGGGGCGGCCGGGACAGGGGCGGCAGGGGTGCGGGCGGCGGGGGTCCGGGTCACGTCACTTGGCCGGCATCTGCTGCTGGGCCTTGGTGAGTTCGGCCTTCACGGAGCCGTGGGTGGCGGGCCTGCCGGCGGCGGCCGCGGCGAGCAGGCTCTTGACGGCGGTGCCCACCAGGGTCTCGAACTGGCTCTCGTCGGCGACCTGCGGGAGCGGCAGCGCGCTGCCGGAGAGGACGGCGGTGAGGGCCTTGAGTTCGGGGGTGGCGAAGGCGGGGTCGGCCTGGGCGTCCTTGACCGGGGGGATCGAGCCGTAGGCCTTGTTGAGCCGGGTCTGCTCCTCGGCGCCGGTCATGAACTTCACGAACGAGAGGGCCCCGTCGGTGTTCCGGGTGTTCTTGAAGACGGCGAGGTTGATCCCGGCGACCATCGAGGTGGTCGCGCGGTCGCCGGTGGCGCCGGCCGGCGCGGGGACGGGGGCGACGCCGTAGTCCTCGGGGTTCATGCCGTGCGAGGCGAGGTTGGCGCCGGCGGCCTGCCACATCAGCATGGCGGCCTTGCCGGTGGCGAAGTCGGTGACGGACTGGTTGTTGGCGTACTCGGCGTTGCCGGGCGCGACGATCTTCTCGGTGCCGAGCAGGTCGACGTACTGCTTGACGGCGGCGACGGCGCCCGCGCTGTCGAAGGCGGGTTCGCCGGTGGGGGAGAAGAAGTCGGTGCCGTGCTGCTTGGCGAGGGTGAAGGCGTGGTGGACGTTCTCGGAGACGTTGCCGCCTTCGAGGGCGAGGCCGTAGCGGCCTCCGGTGGTGAGCTTCCGCCCGTCGGCGACCAGTTCGTCCCAGGTGGCCGGGGGCCGCTCGATGCCGGCCTCGGCGAACAGCTTCTTGTTGTAGTAGAGGCCGTAGGCCATCGAGTAGAGCGGTACGGCGGCCGGGTCCTTCCCGGCCGCGCCGGCCGAGCCGAGGGCGGCGGGCAGGAAGCGGTCCTTGCCGCCGATCCGGTCGAAGGCGGCCCCGTCGAACGGGCGCAGGGCGCCGGTGGCCTGGAGCGAGGCGGACCAGGTGTTGCCGATGTTGAGGACGTCGGGGCCCTGGCCGGAGGTGGCCGCGGCGAGGATCCGGTTGAGCAGGTCGGACCAGGGGATGACCTCCAGCTTCACCTTGATGCCGGTCTGCTGCTCGAACCTTCTCAGCTCCGGCTCCAGGACCTGGCGGTCGTTCTCCAGGCTGGTGCCCTGGTTGGAGGCCCAGTAGGTGAGCGTGCCGGGGCTGCCGTCGCCCCCGCCGCCGGACGCGGACCCTCCGCCGCAGGCGGTGGCGGTGAGGACCAGGGTGGCGGCCAGGGCGGCCGTCGCGGCGGCGCGGCTGATGGGCATGGCGGATTGCCCCTCTCGGGTGTGGGCGGTACGGGTCGACGGCGGGTGCCGCTGTGCGGCGCGGTGCGGGGGGTCTTGTCTCGGGTGGTGAAGTTCCGTGCTCCACGGCTTACTTCAGGCCGTGATTTAACGTGTGAGAAAAGCTTCCGTCAAGGGTTCGGACAGCGATAGATTCGGATCAGGAGGGAGACCCCATGACCGCACGAGGCAAGAAGACGGTGCGTGACCTGCGCAGAGGCAGCCGGTCGACGCTGCTGCGGCGGCTGTACTTCGACGGGCCGCTCAGCCGCCAGGAGCTGGGGGTGATCACCGGGCTCAGCGCCGGTTCGATCAGCAACGTCACCGGCGAGCTGCTCGCCGACGGGCTGATCGAGGAGTGCGGCTCGGTCGAGTCGGACGGCGGGCGCCCCCGGATCCTGCTCCGGGTGGCCGCCGGCCGCGCCCATCTGGTCGGCGTGGACGTCGGGGAGACCCAGGTCCGGGTCGCCCTGTTCGACCTGGCCCGGACCGAGCTGGCCGCCAGCGACCGGCCGCTCGCCGGCCGCGGCCACGACGTCGACCACGTGGTCGAGCTGATCCTCGCGGGACTGGCCGAGGTCCTGGAACGCACCGGCACCGACCCGGCCGGCGTGCTCGGCGTGGGCATCGGCGTCCCCGGCATCGTCGAGCAGGGGGAGCCGGCCTCGGACGGCCTCGGGATCGTCGTGCACGGGCAGACCGTGGGCTGGGACGCCGTCCCGCTCGGGCGGCTGCTGCGGGCCGGCACCGACCTGCCGCTCTTCGTCGACAACGGCGCCAAGACGCTCGGCCAGGCCGAGATGTGGTTCGGGGCCGGGCGCGGCCTCCGGCACGCGGTGATCGCCCTGTTCGGCTCGGGCGTCGGGGCCTGCGTGATCGCCGACGGCGCCCGCTTCCGGGGAGCCACCAGCAGCGCGGGCGAGTGGGGCCACACCAAGGTCCACGTCGGCGGACGCCGGTGCCGTTGCGGCGCACGCGGCTGCCTGGAGGCGTACGTCGGGGCCGAGGCGCTGGTCGAGCGGTGGGGCGCGGCGCCGCCCGGCGCCGGGGAGAAGGCCGGGCTCGCGGCCCTGCTGGCGGCGGCCGAGGCGGACGAGCCGGCGGCCGGTGCGCTGCTCGCCGAGGCGGCGGAGTACCTGGGCGCGGCCATCGCGGACCTGGTGAACCTGTTCAACCCCGAGCGGATCGTGATCGGCGGCTGGGCGGGCCTGCTGCTCGGCCCCCGGCTGTTGCCCGCGATCCGCGCGGCGGCCACCGAGTACGCGCTGCGCTTCCCCCGCGAACAGACCTCGATCGTGCTCGGGACGCTCGGCCCGGAGGCGGTCACGGTCGGCGCGGCGACCCTGCCGCTCTCCGACTTCCTGGAGTCCGGGGGCGAGTTCCCGGGCCGGGCCGGGAGCCCGGCCCGGACGCCGTCGGAGGTGCGGGCCTGACCTCGGATTTCAGTGGAATTCGTTGCGGTACAAGCTAGTTCACGGTGTGAGTAAAGTCGGTGCGAAGGGTTGACACTCCGGATCGGGAGCCCTGAGACTCCCGGTCAGGAGGTGCTCCCCGGGCCCGGACAACGGGTCGGTGACACCCCGGTACGTGCCACGACGCGTGCCCCGCCACGGACCGCCGCACGTGCGGCGGTCCGCACCCCGACGTGTGGCCCGACACGTGGCCGGTACGTACCCCGGTGACCGCCCGTTGCGGCGGTCCGCGCTGCCCGGCCGCCCCACCCGAGCCGGCCGGCACGCGGATCCGCCGAGCCGCCCCACCGTTCCCCCATCGCCCGGTGCCCCACTGTGCCGGGCCGGGCACGGGCGTGCGCCCCCTCACCCACCGACCCCCACCCGGAGGAGCAGCCCATGAGGCTCACCTCGGCACGTCCACGTCCACGTCCCGCCCCGGCCCCGGCCGCCCGGATCGGCCTGGCCCTGCTCGCGGCCGGCGCCCTCGCCCTGCCCGGGCCGGCCGCGCTCGCCGAGCCGGCCCACACCGGGTCCGCCCGGCCGGCGTCCGCGCAGGCCGCAGCCGACCGGGCAGCCGACCGGGCCGCCGACTGCGGCGCCGCCGACGCGGCGAAGGGGCGGCCCGCCACCGCCTCCTCCGTCGAGAACGGCGGCCTGTCCGCGGCCAACGCGGTGGACGGCGACCCCGGCACCCGCTGGTCCTCGGCGTTCGCGGACCCGCAGTGGCTCCAGGTCGACCTCGGCTCCGTCCGGCAGCTGTGCCGCGTCGAACTCGTCTGGGAGGCGGCGTACGGGCGCTCCTACCGGATCGAGACCTCGGACGACGGCACCACCTGGCGGACGCTGCACTCCACCGAGCACGGCACCGGCGGCACCGAGACCCTCACGGTCTCCGGGAGCGGGCGCTTCGTCCGGGTCAACGGGCTCGCCCGGGGCACCGGTTACGGCTACTCGCTCTGGGAGTTCCGGATCGCGGCCACCGACGGGCCGGGCGTGCCGCCGGTGCAGGGCGGCGGCGACCTCGGACCCAACGTGCTGGTCTTCGACCCCGCCACACCGGGCATCCAGGCCAAGGCCGACGAGATCTTCCGTCGGCAGGAGGCCAACCAGTTCGGGCCCGAGCGGTACGCGCTGCTCTTCAAGCCGGGCAGCTACCGCGACCTCAACGTCCAACTGGGCTTCTACACCTCGGTGTCCGGCCTCGGCCTGAAGCCCGACGACACCACGATCAACGGCGACGTCACCGTGGACGCCGGCTGGTTCAACGGCAACGCGACCCAGAACTTCTGGCGCTCCGCCGAGAACCTGGCGCTCAACCCGGTCAACGGCACCGACCGCTGGGCCGTCGCCCAGGCCGCGCCGTTCCGCCGGATGCACGTCCGCGGCGGTCTCAACCTCGCCCCGAACGGCTACGGATGGGCCAGCGGCGGCTACATCGCCGACAGCCGGATCGACGGCGGTATCGGCAACTACTCGCAACAGCAGTGGTACACCCGGGACAGCGCGATCGGCGGCTTCTCCAACGGGGTGTGGAACCAGGTGTTCTCCGGCGTCCAGGGCGCGCCCGCGCAGGGCTTCCCCAACCCGCCCTACACCACGCTCGACACCACCCCGGTCTCGCGCGAGAAGCCCTTCCTCTACCTGGACGGCAACGAGTACCGGGTCTTCGTCCCGGCCAGGCGCACCGACGCCCGCGGCGTCTCCTGGGACGGCGTCCCGCAGGGCACCTCGCGACCGCTCACGCAGTTCTACCTGGTCAAGCCCGGGGCCACCGCCGCCACCATCAACACCGCGCTCGCGCAGGGCCTGGACCTGCTCTTCACCCCCGGCGTCTACCACGTCGACCGGCCGATCGAGGTGACCAGGCCCGGCACGGTGGTGCTCGGCCTCGGCCTGGCCACCGTGGTGCCCGACCACGGGGTGACCGCGATCCGGGTCGCCGACGTGGACGGCGTCCGGCTGGCCGGCCTGCTGGTCGACGCCGGACCCGTCAACTCGGCGACGCTGGTGCAGATCGGCCCGGACAACGCCTCCGCCGACCACGCGGCGGACCCGACCACCCTCCAGGACGTCTTCGTCCGGGTCGGCGGGGCGGGTCCCGGATCGGCGACCACCGGGATCGTCGTCAACAGCGACGACGTCGTCATCGACCACACCTGGATCTGGCGCGCCGACCACGGCGCGGGCGTGGGGTGGACCGTCAACCCCTCCGACTACGGCCTGCTGGTCCGCGGCGACGACGTGCTCGCCACCGGCCTCTTCGTCGAGCACTTCAAGAAGTACGACGTCGAGTGGACCGGCGAGCGCGGTCGGACGATCTTCTACCAGAACGAGATCGCCTACGACGCCCCGAACCAGGCGGCCGTGCAGAACGGCACCACCAAGGGCTTCGCCGCGTACAAGGTGGGCGACGACGTCGCCGTCCACGAGGGGTGGGGCCTCGGCAGCTACTGCTACTTCAACGTGGACCCGACGATCCGGATGGACCACGGATTCGAGGCACCGGTCCGGCCGGGCGTGCGGTTCCACGGGCTGTCGGTGGTCTCGCTCGGCGGCAACGGCCAGTTCGAGCACGTGATCAACGGCACCGGCGGCGCCACCTCGGGCACCTCCACCGTCCCGTCGACGGTGGTGTCCTTTCCCTGACCCGACGCCCCCCTGACGTCGTGGCCCGGCCGCACCAACGGCCGGGCCACCGGCGCGTCCGCGCCGCGCGCCGATCCGGGAGGAGTGGAACCGCCGGACGGGGGCAGACGGTGGACGCCCCCGCCGGACGGCCGGGGCGTACGGAGCCGAACAGGAGGCCTACTCATGACCCTGATCTGGGCACTCGTCGTCGGGCTGGTCGTCGGCCTGCTCGCCAAGCTCGTCCTGCCGGGCCGGCAGCCCGTGCCGCTCTGGCTCACGATCCTGCTGGGACTGGTCGGCGCCCTCGTCGGCAACGCCCTCGCCGGCGCGCTGGGCGTGCGGCACACCGGTGGCGTCGACTGGATCCGCCACCTGCTCCAGGTCGGTGTCGCCGCGGCGCTCATCTCCTTCACCACCGCGGCCCAGGTCGGCCGGCGCCGCTGACCCCCGCGCGACCGGCCGCGCAGGGACCCGAACACCGCTGGAAGGAAAAGGAGTTCAGATGAGCGACAGCAACGGTCTGTGGCGCTACCTCGGCGGATCCGGGCACGAAGCCGCCCTCGACCTCACCGGCTTCGCGGTCCACGCCCTCGACGGCTACGTGGGCAAGGTGGACCGGCACACCGTCGAGGTCGACGCCGCCTACCTGGTGGTCGACACCGGGTGGCTCTTCGGCCACCAGGTGCTGCTGCCCGCCGGCACCGTGACGAAGATCGACCCGGCCGAACGGATCGTCCACATCGGCCGGACGAAGACCGACATCAGGTCGGCACCGCCGTTCCTGAACGCCCTGGACCCGGCCTACTTCCAACTCCTCGGCGGCTACTACGGCCCGCTCGCCTAGGAGGCGTCCGGCACCCCGGCGGTCACGGCCCCGTGAGGACTGCCGGGGTCGGGCCGTCGGGGCGGACGGTGATGCTGTAGGTGGCCCCGGCGGGGGTGCTCAGGAACTCCACCCGGTGCGCGGGGAGCAGGAGTTCGAGCACCGCGGTGGACTCGCGCAGGGCGAACTGGGTGCCCAGGCAGGCGCGGGCGCCGAGGCCGAACGGGAAGTAGGCGGCCAGGTGTGCGGGGCGGGCGCCTCCGGCGGTGAACCGGGTCGGGTCGAAGTGGCCGGGGTCGGGCCAGAGCGCCGGGTCGCGGTGCGTGAGGTACGGGCAGACCAGCAGGTCGGTGCCGGCCTCGACGCGGTGGCCGGCCAGGGTGTCGTCGGTGAGGGCGTGCCGGGGGAGGATCCAGGCCGACGGGTAGAGCCGGAGCGTCTCGGAGACCAGGGCCTGGACGGCCTCGCGCCGTTCGGGGGAGCCCTCGGGACCGGCGGCGAGGGCCCACGTGCGCGCCTCGGGGTTCCGGTCGAGGAGCAGGTAGAGCCAGGTGAGCGTGGTGGCGGTGGTCTCGTGGCCGGCGACCAGCAGCGTGACGAGCTCGTCGCGGATCAGCCGGTCGGTGTACGCGGGGTCGTGCTCGGCGGCGTCGAGCAGGACGCGCAGCACGCCGGGTCCGTCGGGACCGTCCTCCCGGTGGCGGGCCGTGTCGATGGCGGCGTGCGCGACCGCGTCGATCCGGGCGAGGTCGGCGGCGACGGCCTCGTGGGCCCGGTCGCCGTCGGAGGGCAGCTGGGGGAGGGCGGCCACCACGGCGGCGATGCGGTCGAGTTCGTGGGCGGTGGCCGGGTCGAGCGGGTGGCCGGTGAGGGCCCGCCAGATGGTGTCGAGGGCGAAGTGCCGCATCTCGTCGCCGACGTCGAGGGTCTCGCCGGTGCGGGCGTACGCCGCCCAGCGGTCGGCGGCCCGGTGGGCGGCGGCGGCGATCCGCTGCTCGTGGCGGCGCATCCCGGTCCCGGTGAACTGGGCCTGGAGCGCTCGGCGTTGGTTCCGCCAGGCGTCACCGGTGGCGGAGAGGACGCCCTCGCCGGTGAGGACCCGGGCGCGGTGGGAGCGCTTGACGTAGCGCTCGGGGTGGCGGCCGAGCACGTGCTGGACGGCCTCCGGGTCGGTGACCAGCACGGTGGGCCGGGGCCCGATCCGGAACGCGGCGACGCCGCCGAGGTGCCGGTGGGCGCGGGACAGCAGGTCGACCAGCTCCGCCTCCTCGGTGCGCCACTCCTCGACCGCCTCGGCGGGGAGCTCGGGAACGGGCGCGGGAGCGGTACCCCCGCTGCCCCCGCTGCCCCCGGTGGGTGCTTCGTCGGAGCCTGCGGGGCGGTCGGGGCCGGGGTGCGCGGTGGTGGTCACGGGTGCCTCCTCGGTCGGGGACCGGCGTGGGGTCCGCGCCGACTCTACGTCAGCCCGCCGGTGTGCGGTGACGCTCCGGTCACCGGGCGTCACCCCGGCGG
>NZ_JBHXKE010000023.1:12648-58243 GCF_042722765.1 Kitasatospora sp. NPDC058406 | reverse complement strand
GCCGGGGAGTTGACGTTCTCCCCGGTCGCGCCGGCGCAGTCGGGGGCCGTCGGCCGAGGGACGGCGGAGCGTCGGCGAAGGCCGCCCGCGGGCCTCGGCCGCTCACGTCCGCGGTGGCCACGCCCCCGGCCGCCGGGGCCGACGCGGGAGCGTCAGGAGGCGGCGGCGGTGCCGACCGCGGCGATCCGGTAGCCGGTCACGAGGTCGGGCCGGATGGCCACCGTGTGGTCCATCGAGGCGTTCACCCACGGGCTCAACAGCCCGCGGTAGCGGGCCAGGAGGGACGGATCGGTGACCGGCCGCGCGAAGCCGGTCACCACCACGCTCCACCCGAGCCGGGTCGACGGGTCGATCGCGTCGGCCTCGTAGGCGACCACCACGCCGGCGTCGTCCCCGCCCTGGGCGACCGTGGTCAGCGCGGCGCCGTCGTGGGTCCGGATCACGATGACGTCGTCCACCAGGAGGTGGTTCACGGGGCGGATCGCCGGTAGCGCGGACACGGTGAAGACGATCCGGCCGAACGGCGCACGTCCCAACAGCCGCAGGGCCTCGGCCCGTTCGAGCGGGACCAGCTCGCGCGGCGGGGCGTCGGAGGCCGGACGGGGTCGGGCGAGCGGCGGCAGGCCCTCGGGCCGGCGCAGCGCGCGCAGGCGGCGACGGACGGACTCGTCGTTCACGAGGCGCCCGCGATCAGGCCGAGCCGGCCGTCGAAGCGTCGGTAGAGCACCCGCCCGCGCCGCGAACCCGGCTGGGCGAAGAACAGGTACGGCAGCTCGGCGGCGGCCAGCCGTTCGACAGCCTGATTTTCCGTCAACTCCGGTGCACCGCTCGGACTGAGGGTGAGCGGGGCGATCGGCCGGGTGGGCGGACCGGCCGCGGCCGTACGGGCCAGCCGGTAGCCGGTCGGACCCACCCGGTAGACCACGGCGTCGGTCTCGGTGGCCGGGTCGGTGAAGAGGTGGATGTCGAAGTCCATCGCGTCCATCGTCCGGGCGGCGGCGTCCGGCGAGCACCACACGAGGTGGGCCTGCTTGCGCCGGACGATGTCCTGCGGCCCGGCGGCGCAGGGGAGTTCGGTACGGGCGGCCTGCGGATCCGCCCAGCGCCGGGCCCTGGCCTCCGAGGCCCTGACCTGCTGGGCCCTTACCTGCTGGGCCCTGACCTGTTGGGCCCTGACCTCCGGAACCCCGGCCGGCGGCGCCTCGACCGACGAGGGGGCCGCGGCAGGCCCGCGGCTCCGGGCCCGGCGGGGCCAGGGCCGGGGCGCCCACCCCGAGGCGACGACTGTCATCCGGCCGCGCAGGCCGTCGGCCAGCCGGTCCAGGGCCTCCCCCAGATCGACGGCGACCTCCTGGACGCGGATCCGCCGGCCGTCCACCTCCGCATTGACCTGGGCCAGGACGCCGGTCGGGCCGACCGATCCGACCCGGACCCGCAGCGACTCGACCAGGGCGTCCGCCCCGCTCACCACGGCTGCGATCCGGGCCCTGGCGTCGACCGCGAAACCTCGCGAAATCCCGTCGCACACCCGCACCGTGACCAACTCGCCCACCTCAGGCCTCTTCCCGTTCCGCGTTCTCGTCAGGCCGCGCCACCCGCCTCCGGCAGGCCCGCACACACCGGCGCGTCGATCACCATCCCGCCACCGCACAGCCGTCACAAGGGTCGAACGGCCCCATCGGCGCCCGCCGTCCGGCCCCCACCGCCGGGACGACCCGGCTCGTCCGGGCGTGGTGCTCCCGCCCGGGCGAGCCGGCCGTCCCGGGCGCCGGGAGTGCGGGAATCCCCGGACGGCCGGGCCACACCCGCTCTCTGACGTCGCGGGATGCCGGACCGCGCCCCGGCCGTGGCATGATCGGGCCATGTCGATCCCCGACGACCAGTCCGCGTACTGGAACTCCACCGGCACCGGGAAGACCTTCGGCCACCCGCTGCACCCCGGCTGGACCGCCCGGATCGACCGGGGTGCCGCCCTCCTGGACTACGGCTGCGGGTACGGCCGGCTCGCCGGCGACCTCGCCGGCCTGGGCTTCACCGACGTCGAAGGCGTGGACGTCGCAGCGGAGTCGGTCGCCCGGGCACGCGCCGAGCAACCGGCCGCCCGGTTCGACGTGCTGACCGACCCGCCCCGGCTCGACCGTCCGGACGCCTCCTACGACGCGGCCTTCCTGTTCGCCGTCCTCACCTGCGTACCGGGCGACGACGCCCAGCGCGCCCTCGTCGCCGAACTCCACCGGGTGCTGCGCCCGGGCGCGCTCCTCCAGGTCAGCGACTACTGCCTCCAGCCGGACGAACGCAACCGCGAGCGCTACCGGCGGTTCGAGTCGCGGTACGGCCGGTTCGGCGTGTTCGAGACCGGCGACGGCGCGGTCTGCCGCCACCACACCCGGGCGTGGCTGGGCGAACTGTTCGGCGACTTCGACGCGGTGGCCGAGCACGAACTCCCGGTGCTCACGATGAACGGCCGCCCGGCGGTCGCCACTCGGCTCCTGTTCGCCAGACGGTAGATCCTCCCCCCGGAACCCGGAAACGCGGCGGCCACGCACCCGACCGCGCACCGGCCCCCGCACTCGGCGCCGCCCCCGGCCCCGGCCGTCGGCCCGGATCATGCGGGCCGACCGCCACAAAGATGGGGGCCCTCCCCCCATGCCCCGGTGGCCGCCTCGACGCCAGGATCGGCACCGAGGGCGGCGCCTTCGACGGCAGCGCAGCCCTCTCCCGGCATCGGAGGTGCGGTGGTGGCAGAGGTGAACGCCGTGCGCAGCACGCGCCTCGACGGAGGCGCCGGACCGGTTCAGGGCCCGGTCGCACCGGCGATCTCCTCGACCGCACCGTTCCCGCACTCTCCGGTGCCCGGTGATGCCCCCTCGCCGGACGAACCGGCCGGTCCCGACCGGGCGCCGGCCGGAACCGGTGCCCCGGCCTCGTCCGGGCCGGGATCCGCATCCGGAACCCCGCACGTCCCCGGGGAGACGCCCGCCGCGCCCCCTCCCGCCGCACCGGACCTCGCCGCGCCGAGCCCCGGCCCGGCGCACCCCGGCCCGGCCTCCCGTCTCCACCGCTCCCGCCTCCGGGCGGCCCGTTCCGGCGGCCCCCCCTGGTGGGAGCGCGGCCTGACGCCGGGCCGGCCCGCCCCCGCCGCCCGCCCCGACTGGGCCGCCTTCACCGAGGCCGCCGTCGCCGCCGCCCCCGTCCGCCCGGTGGTGCCGCGCGCCGCCTACCCGGGGCTGACGGGTTTCGCGCTCGTCCTGCAGCCGTTCGCCGACCGCGCCCAGGTCCGGTTGCTGACCGCCCTCTCCCCCGGCGTGCGGGCCGCCGAGCAGCTGGGTCGGATCGACCTGGCCGCCCTGCGCACCGGGTTCACCGCCCGCCTGACCGAACGGCTCGCCCGGATCGCGGCCCGCACGCTGGTCCTGGAGCTCAACGTGGCACGGGCGGGCGGGCGGCTGGCCGGCGGCAGCCCGCACGAGCGGTTCCGCTCGTTCCTCGCGCTCACGGCGCGCCGCGAGGGCCTGGCCGCGCTGCTGCGCGAGTACCCGGTGCTGGCCCGGCTGCTCGCCCGCGCCTGCCTCGACGCCGCCGACGCGTTCGCCGAGCTGCTGGACCGCTTCGCCGGCGACCGCCCGTCCCTGGTCGCCGGCCTGCTGCGCGGACGCGACCCGGGCGCGCTGGTCGCGGTCGCCGCCGACGCGGGCGACCGGCACCGGCGCGGGCGTGCGGTGGCCGTGCTGCACTTCGCCGACGGCGGCGCCGTCGTCCACCGGCCCCGGCCGCCCGCCGCGCACCGGCACTTCAACGCCCTGCTCACCTGGTACACCGCGCAGCCCGGGGTGCCCCGGCTGCGCGCGCTCGGCCTGCTCGACCGCGGCGGCCACGGCTGGACCGAGTACGCCGAGGCACGCCCCTGCCTGACCGGCTTCGAGGTCGAGCGCTTCTACCGCCGGCAGGGCGCGCTGCTCGCGCTGCTGCACGTCCTGGACGGCACCGACCTGCACTTCGAGAACCTCGTCGCGTGCGGGGAGCACCCGGTGCTGGTGGACGTCGAGACGCTGTTCCACCCGCCGGCCCGGCGTGACCCGGCAGAGGACCCGGCGGTCCTGGCCCTCCAGGAGTCCGTGCACCGGGTCGGCCTGCTGCCGCAGTTGCTGGTCGGCGACGACGGCGCGGTGGACGTCTCCGGCATCGGCGGTGGCGGCGGTGCGGGCCGGCTCACCTCCCCCGTCGAGGGCGTCGACTGGGCCGGCGCCGGCACCGACGAGATGCGGCTGGTCCGGCGCCCGCGACCGTTCGGGGAGGCCCACAACCGCCCCCGCCTGGGCGGCGCGCCGGTGGACCCGGCCGGCCACACCGAGGCCCTGGTCGAAGGCTTCCGCGCCGGGTACGCCGCACTCGCCGCCGGGCGCGACCGGCTCGTCGGCCCGCGCGGCCTGCTGCGCTCGTTCGCCGAGGACGAGGTCCGCGTGGTGCCCCGGGCCACCCGGGTCTACGCACGCCTGCTCGACGAGTCCACCCACCCGGACGTGCTGCGCGACGCCGCCGCGCGCCAGGCCGTCCTGGAGCTGCTGCGCACCGACGCGGTCGACGATCCCGGCCGGCCCGAACTCGCCGACCACGAGATCGCCGACCTCTGGAGCGGTGACGTCCCGCTCTTCACCGCCCGCCCCGGCGCCCGCGATCTGTGGACCTCCGGCGGCCGGCGGCTGCCCGGGGAACTCGCCGAGGCGGGGCTGGCCCGGGCGGAGTCCAAGCTCGCAGGGCTCGGCGGGGTCGACCGCAAGGACCAGGAGTGGATCATCCGCGCGGCCATGGTCGGCGCCGCCGGGACGCCCGCACACCGGCCGGGCCGGCCCGTCCCCGAGAACGTCTGGGCCACCGCGCCGGAGCCCGAGCAGCTCCTCACCGCCGCCCGGGGCGGCGGCGACCAGCTGGTCGCCGACGCCTACCGGGCCCGGTCCCGCACCAACTGGCTCGGCCTGGAGCTGCTCGCCGACCGGTACTGGCGGGTCCGGCCGCTCGGCGCCGACCTGGCCGGCGGCTACACCGGTGCCGCGCTCTTCCTGGCCCAACTCGCCGCGCTCACCGGCTCCGACCGCTACGCCGAGGTCGCCCGTCAGGCCCTCACACCCGTGCCCGGCCTGCTCGAATCCCTCGCCGCCCACCCCGACCTCCCGGCCGCCGTCGGCTCCGGCGGCTTCGCCGGCCTCGGCGGCATCGCCTACGCGCTCACCGAGATCGCCCGTATCCTCGACGACCCCCTGATCAGGCAGTGGACCGGCCCGGCGGTGGCACTCGCCGCGTCCGCGATCGAACGCGAGAGCGACCCGGGCGTGCACAGCGGCACCGCCGGCGGCGTCGCCGCCCTGCTCGCGGTGCACGCCTCGACCGTGCGTTCCGCGCTCGCCTCCCCCGGACACACCGGCCGCGCGGGCCACCCCGGTCACGCCACGGGACGGCCGCCGCACGCCGCCGGCGCCCGCACCGCCGGTACGCCCGGCACCGACGCCCTCGCCGCACAGGCCACCGCCGCACTGCGCGCCGCCGCCCTCGGCGCCGAGCGGCTCGTGGACGGACCCGTGCCGCCCGCCACCGGATTCGCGCACGGCACGGCCGGCACGGGCTGGGCCCTGCTCCGGTACGCCGAGGCCATCGGCGAGGCGGCCGACGGGCCGCACCACCGGGCCGGGCTGGCCGCCCTGCACGCCGCCACCTCCGCCCGCTCCCGGGAGGGTTCCTGGTGCCGGGGCCGGGCCGGTGTCGCGCTCGCCGTGGTCGACAGCCCGCTCGCGCTCGCCGACCGCCGGCTCGCCGAGTGGGCCCAGCGCGCCGTCCGGAACACCGCCCGCGCCATACCGATCGCCGACCACAGCCTCTGCCACGGCGAACTCGGCGTCCTGGAACTGCTCGGCCGGCACGGCCCCGCGTCCGGCCGGACGCCGTGGGTCCGCCGGGCCGGGGCGCTACTGGCCGGAATCGACCACGACGGGGCCCGCTGCGGCACCCCCGACCACGTCCCGCATCCCGGCCTGCTCACCGGCCTGGCCGGGATCGGCCACGGCCTGCTCCGCCTCGGCTTCCCCGACCTCGTGCCGCCCGCCCTGCTGCTCCGCTCCGGCGGGCCTCCCGCGCTCCGCCGACCACGCCCTCCGACCGTTCCCGGCACCCGACCCGACCTGACCTGACCCGATCCGCGCGGGCCTCCGCCCGCCCCGCACACGCCCGTTCGCCGCACTCCGTGTGCGGCCGGACGGACCGCACCGCCCGCCCTGTCCGCCGACCCCTTCCGCCCCTGTCGAACCGGCGCCACCCCCGCACTGTCCGCACCGACCGCGAAGGAGCACCACCCGATGCACACCAACGACCAGCAGCCGAACCGGAACCAGCCCGTCGCCCGCCCCGGTGACGCGGCCGACCACCCGGCCGGCGAGATCCGGCTGCGCACCGGCAGCGGCCTGGGCCTGCGTTCGCAGCTGCTCGCCGGCACCGGCGGCGTCGTCCCGCCGATCTTCGAGTTCCCGACCATGACCACCCCGTTCTAGCAGTCCCTCCCCGGCCCTGACACGGCCGGACGGTCCACCGCCGGGGTACGGGCAGCCCCCCGGCGGTGGACCGCGCCACTGCGCGCCGCCGCACCGCGCCGTGCGCCCGTGCGCCCCTCCCGGCGCGCCCCGCGCCCCGGAATTGCAAGCCGACCGGCCCGCACCCGCCGCCGTCCGCCCGCACCCCGTGCTCCTGTGCGCCCCACCTGCACCACCCGGCGGGACGGCCGTGCCACCCGCACCCTCCGCCCCGCCGGAACCGGCCGCACCGTTCCGGAACACCGCTCCGCGCCCCGGCCTCCCCACTCCCGGACACCCCACCCGACCCAGTGATCACATCCGTCACACCCGTCACCCCGCCGGACCACCGCCCCATCCATGTGGTCGAGCCGTAATCCTCCCGTGTTCGTACCGTGTCTGCTTCGTGGCCGATTCGCCACCCTTCAGAACAGATGCCACGTCAAGTAGCCTGCGGCCATGCGCACCACGTCGTCGATCACCGTCGGCCGGGCAGCCGAGATCGGGCTGCTCGGCGATGTGCTGTCCGCCGCCCGGCAGCGGGCCGGCGGGGCGGTCTTCCTGCTCGGCGAGGCCGGTATCGGCAAGTCCAGGCTGGCCGGCGAATGCGCCTACCAGGCGTACGGGCTGGGCCTTCCGGTCCTGCGCGGACGAGGCAGTTCGACCGGCACGGTGACGCCCTTCCGCCCGCTGATCGAGGCGCTCTCCTCCCGGTTCCGGGCCGCCGGCCCGCCGGCCGACCCCGAACTCGCCCCGTACCGCCCGGCGCTCGCCCGGCTGGTGCCGGAGTGGCGCGACGGGGCGTCGGCGGCCGGCACGGGCGCCTACCCGGAGACGGTGGTCGAGCTGGCCGAGGCGCTGCTGCGGCTGCTCGCCGTACTCGGCCGCGACCAGGGCTGCGTGCTGCTGCTGGAGGACCTGCACGACACCGACGCGGAGACCGTCGCCGTGCTGGAGTACCTCGTCGACAACCTGGACGGCCTGCCGGTGCTGCTGCTCGGCACGCTGCGCGCCGAACCGGGCCCCGCCCTGGACCTGGTCCGGACCGCCGAGCGCCGGCGCGCCGCCACCGTCGCCGAACTGCGCCCGCTGCCACCCACCGAGGTCGCCGCGCTGGCCGCGGCGATCCTGGAGAGCGAGGTCGCCGACGTACCGGCGGCCGTCATCGACCAGTTGGCCGCTCGTGGCGACGGCTGTCCCTACCTGGTCGAGGAGTTGCTCGCCGACATGCTGGACTCCCGCGCGCTGCACCGCGGCGAGGACGGCCGCTGGACCCTGCCGGGCGGACCACGGACCGGCGTGCCCAGCACCATCGTCCGCAGCTGGAGTCGCCGGATCGACCAACTCGACTCCCAGGTGAGAGAGTTACTGCTGACCGCCGCCACCCTGGGCAGCCGGTTCTCGGTGACCACCGTCCAGCTGATCACCGGGTACGACGACCGGACCCTCTTCAGCCACCTGCGCTCGGCGTCCGAGGCCAACATGATCGTGCCGGACGGCGCCGCCCCCGACCGCTACGCGTTCCGGCACGCCCTGACCGCCGACGCGGTGACCGCCGCCCTGGCCCCCGCCGAACGGGCCGCGCTGGCCCGCCGGGCGGCCCGCGCGATCGTCCGAACGGATCCGGAACTCGCCGACGAAAGACGCCAGTTGGTCGCCTCCCTGCTGCTCGCGGGTGGCGACCGGGCAGGCGCGGCGGTGCACTTCGCGGAGGCCGGACGGCGGATGCTCGAGGCGGGCGCGGCCAGCTCGGCGGTGATCCTGCTGGAACGCGCCCGCGAGCTCGCCGGGGACGCCGAACGGACCACCGTCACCGAACGGCTGCTGCCCGCACTCGCCGAGGCGGGCCAGCTGGACCGGGCGTTCGAGCTGGCCCGGACGCTGCCCCCGGTCCACGCCGACCGGGGACCGGCCCGGACCCCCGCCGTCGAGCGCCGGATCGACCTCCACACCCGCCTCGCCTGGGCGGCGGTCATGGCCGAGCGCGGCCCGGACGCGGTGGCCCAGGTCGCCGCCGTACGCACGCTCTCGGCCGACCGCCCACGACCCGAGCAGGACGCCGCGCTCGCGGTCGTCGAGGGACACCTCGCCCTGCTGCCGGTCCACGACCCGCAGGACCGGACCGACACCGCCACCCGCCTCGCCGAGGCCGAACGACGCGCCCGCCAGGCCGCCGAGGTGGCCGAACGGGCCGGGCTACCGGTGGTCGCCTGCCAGGCCTGGCAACTGCTCGCCCTGCTCGCCCGCGAACGCGGCTTCGACGCCGCCGACGCCTGCCTGGAACGCATGCTGGCCGTCGCCGAGGCCCACGCCCTGCCGGTCTGGCGGGTCGAGGCGCTGCTCCGGCTGGGGGCCAACGCCTTCATGCGCACGGGCGACGGCACCCGGCTGGAGCGGGCCCGCGAGGCCGCCGCCGGGCTCGGCGCGATCATGCTCACCCAGACGCTGGACGGACTGCTCGCGATGAACGCGGTGCTGCGCGGCGAGTGGGACACCGCCCGGGAGATCGTCGACCGCTGTCTGGACGCCACCGCCCGGCTGCGCAACCTCGCCGCCCACCGCTACCTGCTGCTCTGTTCCGCCACCTTGGCCGCGCACCGCGGCCGCGGCCGGGAGACGGAACGCGAACTGGCCCGGTTCCGGCAGGCCGGCGGCGAGGAGTCGTTCCTGATGCCGCTGCGGTACGGGCTCTGCCGGGCCGTCGGCGCGCTGCTCGCCGAGGACCGGGCCGGGGCCACCGCCGAGCTGGCGGCCGGCCTGGTCTGGGAGCAGGAGCACCCCAGCGTCTTCTACCTGGCCGGCCGGCACGGCCTGCATCCGCTGCTGGAGGTGGCCGACGGCCGCTGGGGGCGGGCCGAGCTCGACCGGGCCGTGGCCTCGCCGGCCGCCGAACTCGCCTGGAACCGTCAGTTCCTGGGCTTCGCCGAGGCGGTCCTGCTGGGCCGTGAGGGCCGGCCGGCCGAGGCCACCCGTGCGGTCACGGAGGCCCGGCTGACCGCCGCACCGTTCCCGCTGGCCCACCACCTCGCCCTGCGGCTGACCGCGGAGGCCGCGCTGGCCGACGGATGGGGCGATCCGGTGACCTGGCTGCGCACCGCCGAGGAGTACTTCCACCAGGCGGAGGTGCAACCGGTCGCCGCCGCCTGCCGGACGCTGCTGCGGCGGGCCGGCGCCAGTGTCGCCCAGCACCGGGGAGGCCGCGACGCCGTGCCGGCCCGGCTGCGCACCTGCGGGGTGACGGTCCGCGAGTACGAGGTCTTCGTCCTGCTCGCCGCCCGCCCGGGCAACCAGGAGCTGGCCCGGAAGCTGTCCATCTCCCCCCGCACGGTGGAGAAGCACATGGCCAACCTGCTGGCCAAGACCGGCCGCACCGACCGCGCCGGGCTCTGCGACCTGGCCTCCGAACTCTGCGGCGAGGGCTGACCCGGGCGCCCGGCGGAGCCTGTACCGGTGTCCGCGCGGGGCCGCACCCGGCGGGCTCCGCCGTCAGGACTCCCGGACCGGACCGCCGGCCGTCCCGGGCAGCCCCGCCGCTTCGGCCGGCGGCTCCGTGCCGGCCGCCGCCACCGCCGCCACCGCCGCCGCCCCGGCGGGCTCCACCAGTCGGCGCGCGATCCACCACGCCGCCGCGCACAGGGCCGCCAGCGGCGCGAGCGCGACCCGCAGACCCACGTGATCGGCGAGCAGCCCGATCACCGGGCCGGCGACCCCGCCGACGCTGACGGCGAGGCCGAGGGTGACGCCACTGGCGGTCCCGATCCGGCTCGGGAGGTAGTCCTGGCCGAGCGTCACCTGGATCGAGAAGGGCACGTACAGGGCCAGCGAGACGACCGCCGCGAAGCCGTACAGCGCCGGCCCGGGCACCAGCAGCAGTCCGGCCACGGCCGGGACGGCGGCCGCGTACGCGCACCGGACGGTCCGCACCCGGCCCCAGCGCGAGGCGAGCCACCCGCCCAGGACGGTGCCGACCGCGCCGCCCGCGAACAGGGCGAACAGCGCCACCGTCCCGGCGCCGGAACTGCCGCCCGTCCCGCCGCCGAGCCGCTGCCGGACGTAGAGGGCGACGAAGGCGCTCAGCCCGACGAAGACCACCGAGCGGCAGCCGACCACCGCCGAGAGCCGCAGGAACGCGGGCCAGTCGTCGTGCCCGCCACCGCGCGGGGCGGCGGACTGCGCGACGGCCGTCCGGGTGGCCAGGTTGCGGACCACCGGGCCGGTCAGCACGGCGGCGGCCAGCGCGGGCAGCACCAGCCAGGGCGTCGCACCGAGCCCGCCGGCCTCCAGCACCGGGCCGGTCAGCAGCGGGGCGAGAGCGAAGCCGATGTTGCCGCCGAGCGAGTACCAGCCCATCCGGGTGTGGCCCGTACCGCTCGCGGCCCGCGCCAGCCGAGCGGACTCGGGGTGGTAGGCGGCCACCCCGATCCCGGAGACCGCGACCGCCGCGCAGACCAGCGGGTAGGTCCCGAACAGCCCGGCCACGCCGACTCCGGCACCTGCCGTCACCGTCGCGGCCGGAATCAGCCAGGGCATCGCCCAACGGTCCGTCAGCACGCCGAACAGCGGCTGCACGACGGACGAGAGCAGCGTCGCGGCCAGAATGATCCCCGACGCGGCGAGGTAGCCCAGCCCGCGGCCGGCGACGAGGAAGGGGATCAGGGCGGGGACGACGCCCTGGTAGAAGTCGACGGCCGCATGGCCGGCGGCCAGCGCGGCGATCGGGGCGACACCGCGGGGCCGGCCGGCCCCGCCGGTTCGGGCGGTTCGGGCGGTTCGGGACGAGGTCTGGGAGGTCACGAGCCGATCATCGGGGACCGGACCGGTGGCGTACTTCCGATAAAGTGCCGATCGATGCCGGATTCTCGCCAACCCCCGCCGCCCGACCAGACGCCCGACCAGACGCCCTGTCCGTCAACCGCCCCCTCACCCGACCGACCGCCCGGTCCCGACCGTGCGCAGCACGGCCCGACGGACCACCCGACCACCACGCGACCGCTGTCGGCCGGCTCGGAGGTGGCCGCGCACCGGCACGAGGTGCACCAGATCGTGTACGCGGGCCGCGGCGTGCTCGCGGTGACCACGGACGCGGGCACCTGGGTGGCACCGGCGACGCGGGCCCTCTGGATCCCGGCCGGGACGCTCCACCGGCACCGCGCGTACGGACGGACGGTGCTGCACACGGTCGGCCTGCCGCTGGACCGGAACCCGCTCGGGCTGACCCGCCCGGCCGTGCTGGCGGTGGGCCCGCTGCTGCGCGAGCTCCTGATCGCGTACAGCAGCCCCGGCACCGAACGGACCGAGGAGGGGCGGCGCGTGCTGGCCGTCCTGCTGGACCAACTGCGGCACGCCCCCGAGCAGCCGCTGCACCTGCCCGTGCCGCGCGACCCGCGGCTCGCCGCGGTCGGGGCCCTCCTCGACCGGGACCCGGCCGACCGGCGCACCCTCGCCGAGCTCGGCCGGGCCGCCGGGGCCGGGTCCCGTACCCTCAGCCGGCTCTGCCACGACGAACTGGGCATGACCTTCCCCCAGTGGCGCACGCAGCTGCGACTGCACCACGCGCTGAAGCTGCTGGCCGACGACCTGCCGGTCACGGCGGCGGCGCACCGTTGCGGCTGGGCGTCGGCCGGCGCCTTCATCGACGCCTTCCGCCGGGTCTTCGGCCACACCCCCGCCGCCCACCACCGCCGGACGGACTCACCGCGCTGACCGCCCCGCCGTAGCCGCTGCCGGCCCGGTGGCTCCGCTACCGGGCGAGGCGGGCGATCTCGCCGATCTCCAGCGCCGCGTACACCGCGCCGTCCTGGCCGACGACGATGCCGTGCGGCTCCGCGCCGGACACCGGCAGCTCGTGGCTCCGGTAGTCGCCCCCGGGACCGAGCGAACCGATCCGGCCGGCGCCCCACTCGGTGAACCAGAGCCGGCCGTCCGGGTCGGCGGTGATGGCGTGCGGTCGGGCGGCCCGGTCGGGCAGCGGGTACTCCGTGACCTTGCCGTCGACCTCGATCCGGCCGACCAGCCCGGCGCCGATCCCGACGAACCAGAGCGCGCCGTCCGCACCGCTTGCGATGCCGACCGGCGCGGTGCCGGTGGTGGGCAGCGGATGGATCGTCACCTCGCCCTCGACCGTGATCCGGCCGACCGCGTCGGCCTGGTTGAGGGTGAACCAGAGCGCCCCGTCCGGCCCGGCGGCGATCATCGACGGGAAGCCTCCGGTGACGGGCAGCGGGTACTCCGTCACCTCGCCGTCCACGGTGATCCGGCCGATCCGGTCGGCGCTCAGCTCGGTGAACCAGAGCGCGCCGTCCGGGCCGGCCGTGATCCCGTACGGACCGGCGCCCTCGCCCGGCAGCGCGAAGGAGCGCTCGGTCCCGTCGGTGCCGATCCGTCCGATCCGGTGGTCGCGCATCCGCGTGAACCAGAGCGCGCCGTCCGGGCCGGCCGTGATCACCGACGGTCCGCACTCCGGCGCGCCCAGCCCGTACCCGGTCACCGTGCCGTCGGCCGCCAGCCGTCCGATCTCCCCGGCGTGCACCAGCGTGTACCAGATCGCTCCGTCCGGACCGACCGTCACGCCGTACGGACCGGCCTCACCGTCCGACACCTTGATACGTTCGACCGTCATCAGCAGCCCCGCCCCTCTCTCGTGACACCTCGGCGGCTCCCCCGCACCCGGCACTCTCCACTACTCGGCACACGCACGGCAACCGGGTTCCGGACGATCGGGCAGGACGGACGGGCAGGACGGACGGGCAGGGCAGCCGCCCGGGCAACCGGGACGGCCGGGAGGACGGCGCCCGGCCGCCTACTCCGGTACGGCCACCTCGGCGGGGGCCGTGCCGTTCCGCCGCCCGCCGCGCGCCCGGCGGTTCGGATCGCCCCGCAGGACGGAGACGACGCCCAGGACGGCGGCACAGATCGGCACCGCGAGCAGGGCACCGAGGATGCCGGCGATCCCGGCGCCGGCCACCACCGCGACCATGATGGTGGCCGGGTGGAGTTCCACGGTGCGGCTCTGGATCAGCGGCTGGAGGATGTTGCCCTCGATGACCTGGACGGCGAGCACGATGCCGAGCGCCCAGAGCGCCGTCCCGAAGCCGCCTTCGGCGAGCGCCACCAGGACGGCGACCGCACCGGAGAGGAAGGCCCCGACGAAGGGGATGTAGGCGCCCATGAAGACCAGCGCACCGAGGCCGGGCGCACCGGGGACGCTCAGCACGAGAAGGCCGACGGTGATGAAGAAGGCGTCGATCAGGGCGATCAGGGTCGTGCCGCGCATGAACCCGGCCATCGCCTCGAAGGCCCGCTCGGCACAGGCGACGACCGTGTCGGCGGTGCGGCCGGGCAGGTAGGAGCGGATGGCGTCGCCGGTGCGGTGGCCGTCGCGGAGGAAGAAGAAGACCAGCGCGAGTGCCAGCACGGCTCCGGTGACGATCTGGGTGGCCAGGCCGAGCCCGGACAGCACGCCGTCGGTGACGGTCGAGAGCAGCGAGCTGGTCTCGCCCTGGGCGTTGTCGAGGGCGTGCCGGATCTTCTCGCCGAACGGGCCGAGCCATGCGGCGATCCGGTCGCCGGCCTCCTGGAGGGAGGCGGCGATCTGCGGTGCGCTGTGCACCAGGGAGTTGACCAGGAGGGCGATCACCCCGCCCACGGCGGCCACCAGCACCGCGCACGTGAGCCCGGAGGCGACCGAGCGGCTGACGCCGCGTCGGACCATCCAGGGCATCACGGGGTACAGCAGCGAGGTGCCGAGCAGCGCCAGGATGACCGGGACGGTGGCGGCGCGCAGTTCGACGAGGGCGTAGACCACCAGCGAGGCGACGGTGATGAGCAGGATGACCGCCACCGACCACGCGGCCGCGGCCCGGATCGGGGGCGGCAGCATCAGGTAGGGACGGCGGTGGTCCGTGGGCCTCGCTTCGAGGACGTCGACCGGTCCGCGCCGTTCGGCCTCGCGCCGTTCCTCCTGCGAGCCGTCGCCGGACGGGCCTTCCTTCCGCTCCCCCGGCTGCGCCCCTGGTTTCCCCGGCTCCCCCGGCATCCGCGTCTCCGTCCGGTCGATCGGTCCAGGCCTGCCCCATCTCAGCAGATGATCCGATCAATTGCGCGTTTTGTTCCCTCTCGGGCGCGCCCGGGGCCGGCCGTGGCGGTACCGGCCCGGACGCCCCTCCGTCACTCGTGGAACCTGAACGACCAGGTCTGCGCCTGGTCCTCGACGTCCAACGGCCGCAGCGCGGTGCGCGGCGGGAAGATCCGCAGCACGCTCAGGTCGAGCGCCAGTTCCTCACCGTCGACCGGGCCGCCGGGGAGGACGACGTGGAAGGAGTACGGCTCGGCGGCCTGGTAGAGCACCCACTCGAAGGGCTCGGCGGCACCGACGACCTGCTGGTTCACCTCCGGCCTGCCCTCCAGCCCGAGGAAGCTGCCGTGCCGGAGGTTCTTGACGACGACGTTCCCGTTGCTCTGGGCGGCCACCTCCCACTCCTGCTCGCCGGGCCCACCGGTCGGCGGGAGGACGACCACGAACTCCTTCGCTTCCTGGAGGGTGAGCAGTTGCTCCTCCGGCTTGCCGATGGCGTAGACGCCGTCCGGTACAGGTGCTGCCATTGTCGACTCCACTTCACGGGGCGGCGCCGCGTGCGGCGCCGCCGTCCGACGGGTGGGTCGATTCAAGCCAGGCCGGCCGCTCCGTGCACGGACCACCCGCCGCAGGCCACTCGAACGAGTCGGCCTCCCCGAACACCGGACCGACCGTCGAACGCCCGCCCCCTACTCCGGCTCCTCGAAGCGGACCGCCCCGCCCCCGCCCGCGAACGCCAGCACCCGCTCGGCCTCCGCCTCGGCCGCACGCCGGTCGGCCCGGGCCTGCGGCACGAACGGGCGGACCGTCACCACCCGCTCACCGGGCCGGTCCTCGGCCAGCCGCCAGCTCCCGGCGACGAGTCCGTCCACCAGCAGGGTGCCGAGCACGATGCCGTTCTGCGTCATCACCCGGCCCCGGTACTCCTCGGGCAGCACGCGGGTGCGGTCGGCGTGCGAGAGGAGCAGGTTGTCGAACGGCGCGACCAGCCGGACCGGCGCCGGGGTGTCCGGGTCGGGCCGGGGCGCGTCGGGCAGGTCGTGGAGCAGCCGGCCGTGGTCGTCGCGGAAGGTGACCAGACCGGGGGCGAGGCGCTTCAGCACCGGGGCGAGCCGGCTGAGGCCGCACCACTTCTGCAGGTCGGCGACGGTGGCCGGACCGAAGGCCGCCAGGTAGCGCAGGGCGAGGTCGTCGAGCGAGGGCGCAGGATCGAGCGGACGGCCGAGCCACTCCTCGGCGGTGGTGTGCGCGGCGGGGCCGCCACGGCCCCAGAGGCCGCGCGGCGGGACCTGCACCAGCGGCAGCAGGCAGCGCGCCGCCTGCGCCAGCGCGGCCGGGTCGCGGTCGGCGCGGGTGGCCGCCAGCTCGACGCCGAGCCGCTGGAACGTCCGGGGCTCCTCCTCCACCAGGGCGCGGGCCTCGGCGGCCAGCGCGTCGAGGTCGAGACCGTCCAGGCGCTTGCCGAAGGCGGCGCGCAGCCCCTGGTCCAGCACCGGCTGGAGCAACGGGCGCAGTGTGAGGCAGTCCTCCGCCGTGACCAGGTGGATGGTGCCGCGCTGGAGGGCGATCCGGACGGCCTGCCGCCCCTCGATCAGCTCGTCGAGCGCGTCCGGGGTGAAGCCGTCCAGCCGGGCGAGCAGCCCGAGGTAGGGCGGCTGCGGGACGGCCTGGGCCTGGAGGCCCCCGAGGTGCCCGATCATCGCGGCCGGGGTGGCGGCGGTACGGGTCAGCAGGTGCTGCCGGGCCAGCAGCGCGCGGCCGAGCGCTCTCGGCCCGAGGACCTCGCCGTCGTTCACCGGCGGCCGTCCAGGACGGAGCGCAGGACGGCGATCCGGTTGCTGGTGATCGAGTCGACACCTGCGGCGCGCAGCCTGCGCATGGTGCGGCGCAGGTCGGCGGTCCAGGTGGAGACGGCGAGCCCGGCGTGGTGCGCGGCTGCGGTGAACTCCGGGGTGGCCAGGCCGAACGGCGGGTTGAGGTAGTGCGGGCGCAGGTCGTCCAGCAGGGCGCGGACGGGCAGCCGGGGCTGCTTCCAGGTGAGCGCGATCTCCGCCCCGGGGGCGAGCGCGCGGACGGCGAGCATCGCGGTGGCCGGGCCGCAGAACGCGACCCGCCGCTCGGCGCCGAGCCCGGTGACGGCCTCCCAGGCCGCCGCGGCGGGCGTCGGGTCGTCGAGGTCGATGAGCAGCCTGGCCGTCGGGGACGCCTCCGCGGCCTTGAGCGCCTCGGCGAGGGTGGGGACGGCGTACTGCCCGTCACCCAGGTCGTCGAGCTGCTCGGCGGTGACCCGGTCGAGTGCGCGCGGGTCACCCCAGAGCCGTTCCAGCGTCGCGTCGTGCAGCAGGACCGGGACGCGGTCCCTGGTGAGCCGGACGTCGACCTCGACGGCGTCGGCCCCGGCGGCGAGCGCCGACTCGATCGACGGGAGGGTGTTCTCGCGGTACCGGTACGGGTCGCCCCGGTGGGCGACGGCGAGCACCGGGCGGGGGGCGGAGCCCTGCGGGCGGGCTGAGTCGGTCATCGGTCCGTTCATCGGTTCACTCATCGGTGCGCGCATCAATTCGCTCATCGGGTCGATCATCGGGTCGGTGGTCGGGGCGGTCGTCGGGTCGGTCGTCGGGTCGGTCGTCGGCCGGTGGGAGGTGCGCGGTCGAGGGGTTCGCCGGGCTTGCGGGCACCGCGGACACTGCGGGCACCGGCCGGGTCGGCCGGGTGGTCAGCGGATCTTCCCCGCGAGCCACGGGGTGAGGACCGGCAGGGTGACGGCCTCGCGGTAGGCGGGTTCGCCCGGCACGGTGACGATCATGGTGCAGGCGGGCGGGAAGGCCCGCCGCTTGAGGTGGACCAGATCGGACCAGACCGAGTTCAGGAAGGCCGGCACGCTGTCGCGCGGGACGTCGAAGGCGATGTGGTCGACCGTCACCACGGCCTCGTCGTGGACGAAGAGCCGGACGGTGATCCCGGGCCGGCCCGGGATCTCCAGCAAGGCCTCGTGGGGTATCGCGGCCAGCTCGTCACCACCGCCGCCGGTGCCGACCAGACCGGCGAAGGTCCGGTCGTGTCCGATGTCGTGATCGGTGCTCACCGCACGGCCGTGCCGGGCGGCCATCGCCTCGATCGCGAAGACGGCGCTCTGGGTGGACGGCAGCGGGGGGTGGGGCATCGGGCGATCCTCTCCTGACGGGTTCTCGGGTCGCGCTCAGCGCCGTTCGATCATCACATTGGTGGACTTGATGACGGCAGTGGCAGGCGCTCCGGGCACCAGCTCCAGCTCCTCCGCGGACTCCCGGCTGATCAGCGAGACCACCCGGAACGGCCCGGCCTGGATCTCCACCTGGGCGGCGACGTCGCCGAGCACGACGTCGGTGACGATGCCGGGAAAGCGGTTGCGCGCGGAAGAGGCACGCCCTTCGGTCGCATTCTCCGGGCGGGCCAGCTCGCGGGCGAAGGCGGCCAGCTGGGCGCCGGGGACGATCCGGTGACCGTGCTCGTCACGCTCGGCGACGACCCGGCCGGCATCCACCCAGCGCCGCATGGTGTCGGCGCTCACGCCGAGCAGCGCCGCGGCCTCGCTGATGCGGTACGGGTTGACCGGTGCCCCGGGCTGGCCCATGGTGCGACTCCTGACGATCGTTCGGGTGCCGGTACGCGTGACGGCGGACGCGGTGCGGACACGGCGGGCCCTGGCCGGAGCCCCCCGCGGCCATCCTGCCGTACCGGGTGCCCGCACGGCCAAGCGGCGCCCGGCCGTGCCGCCGCCGGCGACGGCACGGCCGGTCCGGCCGGGTCCGACGACCGGCCCGCCCGCCCGACGGCCGGCCCGCCGGAGGGCGTCCGCCGCCCCTGCGTGCCTACGGCTCGCCGAAGAGGTCACGGCGGACGGCGTCACCGGCGGTGAGGACGGCGCCGCCGAGCACCGCGCCGCCGCCCGCCTCGCCGGCCCGGACCTCGGTGCGCAGCGGGGAGAGCATCGCGAGCCGGCGTTCCACCCGGGCGGCGAGCTCGGCGCCACCGGCCCGGCCGATCTCGCCGCCGAGGACGACGCAGCCCGGGTCCAGGACGACGCAGACGGCCGAGGCCCCGACGGCGATCCGCTCGGCCAGCTCCTCCAGGAAGGGCCCGCCCGGCTGATCGTCACCGGGCGCGCGCAGGGCGGCCCGGACGGCGGCCTCGGCGGCGGAGGCGTCGTCGGCGGGGTCGGCGGGCAGCCCGTGGGCGCGGGCCAGCGCGCAGACGGCCGCGCTGCCGGCCAGCCCGTGGAAGCCGCCCTCGCAGCTGGTCGCACTGGGCAGGCCGGTGGAGCCGGGAACGGGCAGGAAGCAGATCTCACCGGTGCCGCCGCTCGCCCCGCGGCGCAGCCTGCCGTCGAGGACGACGGCGGCGCCGACGCTGTGGCCGAGCCAGATGAGCACGAAGTCCTCCCGGTCGCGGGCGGCACCGGTCCGGTACTCGGCGCGGCCGGCCAGGTTGACCTCGTTCTCCAGGATCACGTCGGTGCCGGGGAGCGCCCGCAGGGCGGCGAGGAGTTCGGCGTGCCAGGCGGGCAGCTCGCCGGTGGACTGGAGGCGGCCGGTGGCGGGGTCGACCAGGCCGGGGGCGCCGACGGCGACGGTGTGCAGGTGGCCTGCGCCGGCCCGGGCGGCGGTGTCGAGCAGGGTGCGGACGATCCGGGCCGCGGTGTCGCGGTCGGCACTCGCACGGTCGGCGGTGGAGCCGTCGACGGCGGCGGGGCCGTCGGCCGCGGAGTCGCCGCCGGGCACGTCGACCGGGATGTCCGCGGAGGCGAGGACCTGTCCGGCGAGGTCGGCGACGACCAGCGAGACGCCGCCCTCGCGGACGTCGACGGCCGCGAGGTGCGCACGGGAGGCGACCAGCGCGTAGAGCCGGGCGTTCGGGCCGCGCCGCTGCTCGCCGCGCTCGCCGACCACGGCGACGAGCCCGGTGCGCTGCAACCGTTCGAGCAGGTCGGCGACGGTGGGCCGGGAGAGGCCGGTGAGGTCGCGCAGCTCGGTGGCGGTGAGGGGTCCCTGGTCGAGCAGCAGGTTGAGCGCCAACCGGTCGTTGATCGCCCGGGCGGTGCTCGGCGTGGCCGTACGCGCGGTGGTCATGGGCGGACATCCTTCCAGAGTGTTTCTATCAGGGTCCCTTCCTGATAATTTATCCCACGTCGCCGCCGCACACCGACGACCCCGCGCGGGCACCGGTCACAGGTACCGCTCGACGGGTACCACCTTCAGCAGCAGCCACCCACCAGGAACCACCACCTCAGGGCACCGCCGCGCCTCCGGCGCGGCCGGGAGGGAAGAAGCCGGATGACCAGCACCTCGACCGCAGGACCACCCCTCGACACACTGGACTCACCACGCCGGGCCAGGGCCTCCATCTCCCTCGTCTTCGCCGTGCACGGGGCCGTGAGCGGCACGTTCGTCAGCCGGATCCCGTGGATCCAGGACCGTCTCGACCTCTCCCCCGGCCAGCTGGGCCTGGCCCTGGTGATGCCCGCGATCGGCTCGTCCCTCGCGATGCCGCTGGCCGGGCGGTTCGTCCACCGCTACGGCGGCCGGGCGGCGGTCCGCGGGCTGCTCTCGCTCTGGTGCCTGGCCCTGATCCTGCCGCCCCTCGCCCCCTCGCTGCCGCTCCTCTGCCCGGCCCTCCTGCTCTACGGGGCCAGCGCCGGCATGGCCGACGTCGCGATGAACGCCCAGGGCGTGGAGATCGAACAGCGGCTCGGCCGCTCGATCATGTCCGGACTGCACGGGATGTGGAGCGCCGGCGGGCTGCTGGCCGCCGGGTTCGGCATCGTCGCCGCCCACCAGGACCTCGACGCGCGCCTCCAGCTCGCCGTCACCGCGCTCGTCCTGCTGGCCGTCAGCCAGCCGGTCTGCCGCGCGCTGCCCGACCTGCGGGCTCCGGACGGGGCCGAGGAGCCGCCGCGGTTCGCACTGCCGCCGCGCAGCTCGCTGGTGATCGGACTGGTCGGCTTCTGCGCGGTGTTCGCCGAGGGCGCGTCGATGGACTGGAGCGGCGTCTACCTCCGGGACGTCACCGGCGCCTCGTCGACCGTGGCCGCCGCCGCGTACACCGCCTTCTCCCTCACCATGGCCGTCAGCCGGCTCGCGGGCGACGCGGCGATCCGCCGGCTCGGCGCCGTCCGGGCCACCAGGCTCAGCGGGGCGATCGCCACCGCCGGCGGCCTGCTGGTCGTCGTCGCCGACAGCCCGGCCCTGGCCATCCCCGGCTTCGCGCTGATCGGGGTCGGCGTCGCGGTGGTGGTGCCGCTGGCCTTCGCCGCGGCCGGCCGGATCGGCACCAACCCGAGCCAGGCCATCGCCGGCGTCGCCACCGTCACCTACACCTCCGGGCTGATCGCGCCCGCGATCGTCGGCGGGCTGGCGCAGGCCACCTCGCTCACCGTCTCGTTCGGGGTCGTCACCGCGCTCTCCGTCGCCCTGTTCCTCAGCGCGGGCGCCCTGCGCCGGGCCGAGCCCGACCGGGCGCCGGCCACCACCCCGAAGCCCGCTCCGGAGCGCACCCCGCACCCCGCCCCGGCCGCCGTCCCGGGCCGGACCGGCCGCACCGGAACCGGGCAGCAGCAGGACGGCTGAACACCCTGCCGGCACCGTCCTCCGGCGCGCACCACCCGACCCCCGCAACGCCCCGGCCGCAGCCACCCCGCGGCCGGGGCGCACGCGTTCGCACCCTCCGCCGCTCCCTCGCACGCCCCGCCCGCACACCCTCGGCCACCGAACCCGGCCACTTCTCAGGGTTCATGAACTTTCCTCAGGTGCCGCACAACCCTTTCGAATGATCCTCAGTCGAACCCTGCGAACCGGTCGGGGGGACCGGGTACATCCGACCATCCGCCCTTGACTCCCGGCGCTCCGTGGTGAGCACGGACCGCCGTGTCCCAGGTATGTCCATATTCGAACACGCCGTGAGGGCCCCATGACCCGTCGCACCATCGTGAAGCGTCGTCCCGGCTCGGCCTCCGCAGCCGCCGTCCTCGCCCTCGTCACGACCGCCGTACTACGGGGTGCGCACCTACCGGGAGTTCGTCAACGTCCACAGCGGGCTCGCCCTCGACGTGGCCGAGGTCTCCTTCGACCCCGGCGCCCCGGCCATCCAGTGGCCGCGCAGCACCGTCGTCAACCAGTTCTTCTTCGTCTGGAAGGACGGCAGCACCCCGCTCTGAAACCGGTGAACCGCGCCGGTGCGGGGCGGGTCCGCCACCCCGCCCCGCACCGGTCCCCTCCGGTACCGCGACCACCCGACCCGACCCACCGTCAGGAGAAGACCGTGAGCACTCCCACCGCACTCGCCCGGCGGGCCGGCTCCACCGCCGCCTGCCTCGCTTTCGCCGTCGGACTGGCCGTCACCGCCCCGTCCTCGCCCGCGCACGCCGCGGACTCCGCGCACTTCCAGCTCGGGAACCTCGCCGTCGGCAAGTGCCTGGAGGTCGCCGACTGGCGCACCGACGACGGCGCCCCGGTCCGGACGTGGACCTGCACCGGCGGCGACAACCAGAAGTGGTACTGGACCGACCGCGACGAGCTGGTGAACGTCCACAGCGGCAAGTGCCTGGAGATCCCCGGGTACAGCACCACCTGGGGCACCCCGGGCGGCCAGTGGAGTTGCAACCGGGGACGCAACCAGGCCTGGAGCGACGCCAACCGGCTCCACAGCGGCAGCCGCACTATCGTCAACCTGAACAGCGGCCTCAACCTCGACGTCTCGGGCTCCGACCCGGCCAACGGCACGCCCGTCATCCAGTGGGGTCCGACCGGCGGTTACAACCAGGTCTGGGCGCCCTCGCCGTTCCCGCCCGGCCCGCACCACTGACCCCGGAGCCGTCCGGGCCGTCCTCCCCCGTTCGCGAACCCACCCCACCGCAGGAGGAACCATGGGCACCGCCCGCCGTACGCTCGCCGTCCGCCTCGGCCCCGCCGCCGTCCTCGCCTGTGCGCTCGCACTGGCGGTACCGGCGCCGGCCGGGGCCGCCGACAGCACCCCGTTCGAGATCAACAGCGCCGCCACCGGCAAGTGCCTGGAGGTCGCGGACTGGCGCACCGACGACGGCGCACCCGTCCGCCAGTGGACCTGCACCGGCGGCGACAACCAGAAGTGGGTCCGGACCGACCGCGGCGAGTTCGTCAACGTCCGCAGCGGCAAGTGCCTGGAGATCCCCGGATACAGCACCACCTGGGGCACCCGGGCCGGCCAGTGGACCTGCAACGGCGGGCTCAACCAGACCTGGACCGAGACCGTCGTCCACCACAGCGGGATCCGCACCCTGACCAACGGTCACAGCGGTCTCCTGCTCGACCTCACCGGCTCCAGCGCCGACGACGGCACCCCCGTGGCCCAGTGGGGGAAGAACAACGGCCTCAACCAGGTCTGGTTCTACTCGCCGTGGCCGGCCGGCAGCGTCCGCTAGACAACCCCAGCACCCCGTCTCGACAGCGAAGGGACCACCCCATGCGCGCACCGCTCGGCAGCCGGCTCGCCTCCGGCGCCGCCGTCCTCGCCCTCGCGTCCGGCCTCGCCGTGACCGGGTCGGCCTCGGCGGCCGCCTCGGAGCAGATCCCGCGCTACACCCCCTACTTCGAGCTCTTCAACCACTCGACCGGCAAGTGCCTGGAGGTCTCCGACTGGCGCAGGGACGCGGGTGCGCCCGTCCGCCAGTGGACCTGCACCGGCGGGGCCAACCAGCAGTGGGCGGCCAACAGCAACGGGTTCCTGGTCAACCGGAACAGCGGGCTGTGCCTCGACATCCCGGGCGGCAGCACCGTCTGGGGCGAACGGCCCGTCCAGTCGCACTGCGCACCGCGACCGGCGTCGGGCAGCCAGCGCTGGTACGTCCCCGGGGTCAACAGCGACCCGGTCGGCACCGTCGGCAACGGCAACGGCCTGGTGCTCGACGTGGCCGGGTACGACGCGAGCGACGGCGCCCCGGTGATCCAGTGGGGCGCCAACGGGGGACTCAACCAGCTGTGGACCGGCCTCCGGCCGCCCGTCCGACTCTGAGCACGCGCGCGGGCACGGACGGTCCCGCCTCCCGGACCGGTGACGTCCGCGGTTAGGCTCGGGGGCGTGCCCGCAGCCGTGACACCCCCGACGCCGCCCGTACCGGCAGAGACCGGCCCCGTGCCGGCGGACGCCTCGCCGGCGGACGCCTCGCCGACGGACGCCTTGCCGACGGACGCCTCGCCGACGGTGTCCTCACCGACGGTTCCCGCGCCCGCGGGGCGTCTGCCGCGCGCGGTCCGGGTCCGGTTCGCGGCGCTCCTGGCGATCCTCGGTGCCGCGGCCGGCTCGCTCCTGCTGTGGAGCCCGACGGCGCTGCTCGACGGCGGGCTCCCGCCCGGCGTGCCGCTGGCTCCCGTGTTCGTCGCGGTCTACGCACTGGGCACGGTGGCGTTCTTCCCCCGGCCGGCGCTCAACGCGGCCGCGGGGCTGCTGCTGGGCGTGCAGCAGGGCGTGGTGCTGGCCGTCCTCGGCACCACGCTCGGCGCGGCAATGGCGTTCGTCCTGGCCCGCCGGCTCGGGCGGGACGCGCTCCGCCCCTACCTGCGCGGGCGGCTGCTGCTCTCCCTGGACCGCCGCTTCACCGAGCAGGGCTTCCGCAGCGTCTTCCTGCTGCGGTTGCTGCCCGGGCTGCCGTTCCAGGCGGGCAACTACGGCGCCGCCTTCTCCGGGGTGCCGTTCGTCCCCTTCGTCACCGCGACGGCGCTGGGGGTGACGCCGTTGACGGCGGTCTACGTCACGGCCGCGGCCACCGCGCGCGAGCCCGGGTCGACGGCGTTCCTGCTGTCGGCCGGGGCCATCGGGGTGCTCTGCCTGGTGAGTCTGGTCTCGCTGTGGCGGGCCGCCGCCCGGCGGCGCTCGACCGCGGCCTGAGCGCCCGGCGCCCGACCCGGTGCGCCGGGCGCGTCGGACCCGCCGATCCGCTCGGCCGGCCGGGGGTCACTGTCGGACGTGTGTGAAATCGTTCCCGCATTGTTGACAGAAGGTCAATTGCGCGGTGACCGCGACCGATATGGTCTACGCGCGCAACCGTACGTCGCGCACCAGCGTCGCAAGAGGTGTCCGGGTCCGCCCGGGCTTCCGGCGCGGCACGACTCGTACGGGGGTCGCGAGCGGGCACGGTACCGGTGATCAGTGCGATACTCGGACAGTTCCGACGAGTGGATGACGTGTCAAAAGGACACGCGCACCCGGGGGACCTGTACGGAACGAGGCAGGGAGGCGCGGCATGGGAGCACTTCGCGACGAGCACCACAACGGGTGGCTGATGCCCTCCGGGAACTACCCGGCCGCGGTGTACGACGACGAGTGGGTCGAGCAGGAGACGGTGCAGTCCTCCCCAGCCCCCACCAAGATCGTCTCCCTGCGGCCGACCGGATTCGAGGCAGCCCGCACGGTCGGCGAGCACATCCGGGCCAGCATCCCGGTGGTCATGGACCTCACCGAGATGGACGAGGCCGAGGCCAAGCGCATGGTCGACTTCGCCTCCGGTCTGATCTTCGGCACCCGTGGCGGCATCGAGCGGATCGCCCGCCGGGTGTTCCTGCTGACCCCGGCGGACGTCGAGGTGATGGTCATCGACCGACCCCTGGACGAGACCGGGTTCTACAACCAGAGCTGACCGCGGAAGCCCCCGACCGGGGACGGCAGGTGCCGTCCCCGGTTTTTTGCTGCCCGCCGCCCATCGACTCTCGCCTCATCTGCGTCATCGGAATTAATTTTGAGACATCCATGTCTCATTCAGCGTACACTCGCTCCATGGCCACCGATCGTGACTCCGTCCTCGAAGCCGCTGTCGGCGTGCTCTCCCGCCGCCCGACCGCCCACCTCGACGAGATCGCCCGCGCCGCGGGCATCAGCCGCGCCACCCTGCACCGGCTCTTCCCGGGCCGTGACGCGCTGATCCGCGAGGTCGGCCTGCTCGGGCTCCGCCGGTTCGGCGCCGCGCTCGACACCGCGGCCGTCGAGGAGGGCGACGCCCACGCCGCGCTGCGCCGCCTGGTCGACGCGGTCGTCCCGGACGCCGCGCTCTGCGCGTTCCTGGCCGGCGAGAACCAGCTCTACGACGACGCCGACATCAACGACCTCTGGGACTCCCAGATCGACCGGATGCACGCACTCTTCCTGCGCGGGCAGCAGCAGGGCGCCTTCCGGATCGAACTCTCGGCGGCCTGGCTGAGCGAGGCCTTCTTCGACCTGGTGGCCGGCATCGGCTGGGCCATCCAGGACGGCCGGCTCGCCCCGCGCGACGCCGCGTTCTCGCTGGCCGAACTGTTCCTCGGCGGCGCGCTGCGCAGCTCCCGGCCGCAGCCCCACCCGCAGCCTCAGCCGCACTGATCTCCACCATCCACGCACCTCGGACCGGAAACCGGACACCGATACCCATGAGCAGCACCGTCCACCTCCGCCCCCGCCAGCGCTGGACCGGCCTCGCCGTCCTCGTCCTGGCCGTCACCCTGGTCGCCGTCGACGCGACCGTCCTCTCGCTGGCCATCCCCTCGATCAGCGAGACCCTGCGGCCCAGCGGCACCCAGCTGCTCTGGATCGGCGACGCCTACTCCTTCGTCCTGGCCGGCCTGCTGGTCTCGATGGGCGCGCTCAGTGACCGGATCGGCCGCAAGAAGCTGCTGCTGGCCGGCTCCGCCGCGTTCGGCGCCGCCTCGCTGCTCGCCGCCTACGCCCCCACCGCCGGCTGGCTGATCGTCGCCCGCGCGCTGCTCGGCGTCGCCGGGGCGACCGTCATGCCGTCCACGCTCTCGCTGATCCGCTCGCTCTTCCCGGACGACCGGGAGCGGGCCACCGCGATCGGCATCTGGGGCGCGGCGGCCACCGCCGGCGCTGCGCTCGGCCCGGTGGTCGGCGGGGTGCTGCTGGAGCACTTCTGGTGGGGCTCGGTCTTCCTGCTCAACATCCCGGTGCTGCTCCTGCTGCTGGTGCTCGGTGCCTGGCTGCTGCCCGAGTCGAAGGACCCGAAGCCCGGCCGCTGGGACGTGCTGAGCGTGCTGCTCTCCCTCACCGGTGTGATCGGCGTGGTCTACGCGATCAAGGAGGCCGCCGCCCACGGCCTCGTCCGCTGGGACGTGCCGGTCGCGGCCGTCCTGGGCGCGGCGGCGCTGACCGTCTTCGTCCGCCGCCAGCTGCGGCTGGAGACCCCGCTGCTGGACGTCCGGCTCTTCACCGACCGTCGCTTCACCGCCGCCGTCCTCGCGTCGCTGACCGCGCTGATCGGGCTCTCCGGCGTGGTCTTCGTGACCTCGCAGTACCTGCAGCTGGTGCGCGGCTACCCGCCGCTGAAGGCCGGCCTGGCCGAGCTGCCGGCCTTCGCCGGCGCGGTGGTCGGCGGCCTGCTGACCGCGCGGCTGGTCCGCCGCACGGGTGCCCGCACCGCGCTGACCGCCGGACTGCTGACGATGGGCGTCGGGATCGGCATCCTCGGCTGGATCCAGCAGGACACCACCTACCTGGTGCTGGCCGCCGCCTTCCTCCTGGTCGGCACGGCCGAGGGCGTGGTCTACACGCTCGGCGCCGACCTGGTGCTGGGTGCCGCGCCCGCCGACAAGGCAGGCGCCGCGTCCGCGGTCTCCGAGACGGCGTACGAGCTGGGCACCGCGCTCGGCATCGCGCTGGTCGGCTCGGTGGTCGGCGCACTGTACGTGGGCCGGCTGGTCGTCCCCGCCGAGGCCGGGTCTGCGGCGGCGCAGGCCGGTGAGTCGCTGGGCGGCGCGGTCGAGGCCGCGCACGGACTGCCGGAGGCGCTGGCCGCTCCGCTGCTGGCCAGTGCCCGGGACGCCTTCGTCCACGGGCTGAACGTCGCGGCGGTCCTGGCGGGCGTGCTGCTGCTGGGCGCGGCCCTGCTGGCCTGGCGGCTGCTGCGGAAGCTGCCCGACGCGGCCCCGCAGCAGGAGCCGAAGGAGGAGCGGACGCCGGAGAAGGCCGGGGTGTAGCCACGGGCACGCGGGGCCCGGTCCGATCGTCGATCGGACCGGGCCCCGTCGTGTGCCGGTCCCGACGGTTCGCGCCGGACGGACGCTTTCGGGCAGGCCCGGCGGCGTCACACCGCGCCGAAGGGGAGCTCCAGCTCCGCCCAGACCACCTTGCCGTCGCGGGTCAGCCGGCTCCCCCAGCGCTGGGCGAGTTCGCTGACCAGGAACATGCCGCGCCCGCCCTCGTCCTGCTCGGCGAAGGGGCGCAGCTGGGGCGTCTGGCCGCCGGCGTCCGCGACCTCCAGGGTGAGCACCCGGTCGCGGAAGAGCCGGAGCCGGCGCGGGGCGTCGGCGTGCAGCAGGGCGTTCGTGACCAGCTCGCTGACCAGCAGCTCGGCGTAGTCGGAGAGGCCGGACAGGCCCCAGCCGTCGAGCGTGCTGCGGGTGAAGCGGCGGGCCATGCCGGGGAGCCTCCCGCCGCCGGTGAGCGGCAGGGTGGCGACCCGGTCCGCGGGCAGCGGCAGCACCCGGGCCATGATCATCGCGATGTCGTCGTCGGTGCCGTCGGTGACCAGCGCGCCGAGGACGGCGTCGCAGCTCTCCTCCAGGGTGCGTCCGGGGCCGGAGAGGGTGCGGGCGAACAGGTCGATGCCCTCGTCGAGGTCGCGGCCTCGGCGTTCGACCAGGCCGTCGGTGTAGAGGGCGACCATGGCGCCCTCCGGGAGGCTGAACCCGACGGATTCGAAGGCCACGCCGCCGACCCCGAGCGGGACGCCCGGCGGCACCTCCACCCGGCGGGCGGTGCCGTCGGGGGCCACCCAGACGGGCGGCAGGTGGCCCGCCGAGGCGACCTGGACGGTGCGCTCCAGGGGGTCGTAGACGGCGCAGATACAGGTGGCGAACTGGCCCTCGCCGATGCCGGAGGCGGTCTCGTCCAGCCGGGTGAGCACCTGCTCGGGCGGCATGTCCAGGGTGGCGAGGGTGCGGGCGACGGTGCGCAGCTGGCCCATGGTGGCGGCGGCCCGGATGCCGTGGCCCATGACGTCGCCGACGACCAGGGCGACCCGCCCGCAGGAGAGCGGCACGACGTCGAACCAGTCGCCGCCGACCTCGCTGGTGACGCTGGAGGGCAGGTAGCGGTAGGCGATCTCCAGACCCAGGGTCCGGTGGATCTCCTGGGGCAGCAGGCTGCGCTGGAGGGTGAGCGCGGTCTCGCGCTCGCGCCGGTAGAGCCGGGCGTTGTCGATGGCGAGGGCGGTGCGGGCGATCAGCTCCTCGGCGAGCGCGACGTCCGCGGCGGTGAACGGTTCGGGGTTGCGCATGCGGATGAACTCGGCGCCGCCCAGCACCATGCCCCGCGCGGTGAGCGGGAGCATCAGGTACGAGTGGATGCCCGCCTCGATGCCGGGGGCGACGCGGTCCTCGGAGGCGACCAGCCCGCGCAGCACCTCCTCGTCGACGTGGGCGCGCAGCAGCGGGCGGCCGCTGCGCAGGCACTGGGTGTAGCTGCGGCCGGGGGCGTACTCGGAGACCTCGCCGATGGTGTCGACGGCGTGGACCAGTCCGGACTCGTAGGACTCGCCGACGGCGACGGCGCGCAGCTGGACGGAGCGGTCCTCCGGGATGGCGGTGGGCTCGGAGCCGCGCAGCACCGTTTCGAGCAGGTCCACGGTGGCGAAGTCGGCGAACCGCGGGACGACCGCCTCGATCAGCTCCTCGGCGGTGCGCTGGAGGTCGAGGGTGGTGCCGATCCGGGCGGTGGCCTCGGCGATGGTGGAGAGACGTTCCTGCGCGCGGGCGGCGCGGGCCTCGGCCTGGAAGCGCTCGGTGACGTCGATGATCGACGAACAGACGCCGAAGACCCGGCCGGTGGAGTCCTCCAGCCGGAAGTAGGAGGCGGACCAGGCGCGGTCGCGGCGCGGGTCCCCGGGAACGCGGCCGTGCGAGCGGGCGTCGACGACGGGGCGGCCGGTGGCGAGCACCTGGCGCATGGTCTGTTCTATCTCGGCGCTGTTGATGCCGGGCAGCACGCTGCTGATCCGGCGGCCGAGGTGGGCGGCGACGGGGACGCCGTTCATCCGGGCCAGCGACTCGTTCAGCCGCACGTAGCGCAGGTCGGTGTCGTAGACGGCCATCCCGATCGGGGACTGGCCGAAGATGCCGTCGAGGACGGCGAGGTCCGCCTCGACGCGGTGCAGGGCGACGGTGTCGGAGGCGGTGGCGAGCAGCAGCAGGGTGCCGCCGGGGCCGGAGATCGGGTAGGTGCGGAACTCCAGCTCGACGGTATGACCGTCGCGGTGGCGGACGGGGAAGACGCCCGACCAGCCCTTGCCGCCCATGATGCGTTCGAAGAGTTCCAGCACTTCGGGGCGGTCGTCCGAGGCGGTGAGCAGTTGGGCCGCGTAGCTGCCGACGGCCTCGTCGGCGGGGTAGCCGAGCAGTGCCTCGGCGTCCTCGCTCCAGTGGAGGATCAGACCGTCGTCCTGGAGCAGGGCGGTGGCGAGCGGAACGAGCCGATGGCCGTCCAGACGTGCGGAGGTGCCGCCCGGATCGGGGCCGGCGGCGTCGGTCGCGTCCCACTCGTGTCTCCGCATGATCAGGCAGCACCCCGGTTCGGCTCGTGCCCGGCCGGGCGGGGCCTCGCGGTCCGTGCCGGCCGGGGTTCTTCTCCAGACTGCACGGACATCGGCCGCCCGGCGACCCCTTGGTGAAGGGTCGGCCGGTCGTTCAGGTGTACGGGCGTCATGGGCGTACCGGCCGCAGCGTACCCTCAAGAACGCCCGCCCACTGCCGGATCACTCCGGATCGTCGTGCACTGTCGTCGGTGAGCAGGTTCGCCAGGCCGAGACCGCGTGCCATGTCGAGGGTGGCCTGCACCGTCTCGCGAACACCGGGAACGCTTTCGTCGGCCCCGAGGAACTCGACGGCGGCCCGGTGGGCCTCGCGTCCGACGTGTCCCTCCAGGCCGATGATCCGGTCGCGCAGCGACTCCTCGGTGGCGGCGGCGACCCACAGGTGGAGGGCCGCGCGGAACAGCGGGCCGGTGTAGAGGCGGACGATCATGCCGACGACGGCCTCGGTGCGCGCCGGGCCCGCGGCCGGCAGCTCGTCCGCGTGGGCCCGGACGGCGGCCAGCCGCTCGGCGGTGACGTGCTCGACCGCCGCGGTGAAGAGGTCCTCGCGGGTCGGGAAGTGGTGCTGGGCCGCGCCCCGGGAGACGCCGGCCCGCTCGGCGACGACGGCGACGGTGGAGCCGTTCCAGCCGAGCTCGGCGAGGCAGTCGACGGCCGCCGCCAGCAGCCGCGCCCGGGTGGCGCGGCTGCGGTCCTGCTGGGGGGCGCGGGCGGCGGGGTGCGTGGTCATCTGCGGTGGCGGTTCCGTTCGTGCGGGGGCCGGCGGGCGGGGCCGGGGACGGCGACCGGCCCGGGGGCCCGGGGGGTGCGCCAGATCCTGCCAGACCACGGCCCGTGCGGTGCGGCCGGTGACGCCCCGGGTCGTTCGGCGACGCGGCGGGTGCCCGTCAGCGGGCGGCCTCCCGGGCCCGCAGCTCCCGGCGCAGGATCTTGCCGGCCGGGGACTTGGGGACGACCTCCAGGAACTCGACCACGCGGACCTTCTTGTACGGGGCGACCTGCCCGGCCACGAAGGCCGCGACCTCCTCCTCGGTGAGCGCGCTGCCCGGAGCCCGCACCACGAAGGCCTTGGGGCACTCGGTGCCCTCGGCGTTGCGCACGCCGATCACCGCCGCGTCGGCGATCTGCGGGTGGCTGAGCAGCAGCGCCTCCAGTTCGGCGGGGGCGACCTGGTACCCCTTGTACTTGATCAGCTCCTTCACCCGGTCGACGATGTGCAGGTAGCCGCGGTCGTCGACGAAGCCGACGTCCCCGGTGTGCAGCCAGCCGTCGGCGTCGACGGTGGCGGCGGTCTCGGACGCGCGGCCGAGGTAGCCCTTCATCACCTGGGGGCCGCGGATCAGCAGCTCGCCGCGTTCACCGGGGCCGAGGTCCGGGTCGCTGCCGTCGAGGGCGGCGACGCGCAGCTCGGTGGAGGGGACCATCCGGCCGACCGAGCCCGGCGGCGGGTCGGTCTCGGAGGGGGAGACCAGGTGGCTGACCGGGGAGAGCTCGGTCATGCCGTAGCCCTGGAGGATGTGCGGCAGGCCGAGGCGGCGGGCGCAGGACTCGGCGAGATCGCCGTCCAGCGGGGCCGCCGCGCAGAGCAGGTACTCGACCGAGGACAGGTCGTAGCGGTCGACCACCGGGTGCCGGGCCAGGGCGAGGGCGATCGGCGGGGCCACGATCAGGGCCTGGACGCGCTGCTCCTCGATGGTGCGGCAGAACTGTTCCAGGTCGAAGCGGGGCAGCACGACGACGGTGGCACCGCAGCGCAGCGGCTGGTTGAGCAGGGCGGCGAGGCCGTAGATGTGGAAGAAGGGGAGGACCGCGAGCACCCGTTCGCCCTCTGCGGGGCGGTAGAGGGCGTCGGTCTGGGCGAGGTTGGTGGCGATCGAGCGGTGGGTGAGCATCACCCCCTTGGGCATCCCGGTGGTGCCGCTGGAGTACGGCAGGACGGCGATGTCGGTCGCCGGGTCGAGGTCGATCTCGGGTGCGGGGCCGGTGGCGGCGAGCAGGTCGGCGAGCGAGCGGTGGCCCGGGACGCCGTCCAGGACGATGATCTCGGCGAGCGGCCGGCCTTCGGCGGCGAGCTTCTCGGCGGCGGCCCGGGCGGTGGGCAGGAACGCCGAGACGGTGATCAGCCAGCGGGCGCCGCTGTCGGCCAGCTGGCCGGCGAGGTCGCCGGGGGTGGCGAAGGAGGAGACGGTGGTGACGGTGGCGCCGGCCCGACCGGCGCCGTAGCAGGCCATCGGGTAGCCGATGGAGTTGGGACTGAACAGGGCCACCACGTCGCCCTGGCGGACGCCCGCCTCGGCCAGTCCGGCCGCGACCCGGCGGACGGCACGGCCGAGCTGGGCGTGGGTGACCGTCTCGCCGGTGACGCCGTCGACCAGGGCGGGCCGGTCACCGTGGCGTTCGGCGCCGCCCAGGACGGCCTCGTGCAGGGGCAGGTCGACGATGCCGACGTCCGGGAACTCGCTGTGGAACACCAAGGAGTGCCTCCTGTGCGGAAATTGGCGCGGGGCGGGGTGGCCGGCGGGAGGTCCTGGACGACCGGCCGCACGGTGCGCACAGGAGCATACGGACAGTGGCCGGGCGGTGCGTCGTAGTGACGAACGTTTGGCGGAGCGCGCGGGGCGCAAGAAGGGGCGCGGTCCGCGAACACCGAGGTCGGAGGGCCGGACGCCTCCGGAGACGGTCAGATGCCAGAACGATGATGCGACGATCCGTTCGAGGGCTCGGCGCGGTGGGGCGGCAGGGAGTCCTCGGGGCGGGGCCGGACCGGTTCCGGACGGGACCGGTCCGGTCCGCCTAGTAGGACCTGGGCAGCCCGAGCGTGTGCTGGGCCACGTAGTTGAGCACCATCTCGCGGCTGACCGGGGCGACCCGGCCGACCCTGGTCGCGGCGAGCAGGGCCCCGAGGCCGTACTCCTGGGTGAGACCGTTGCCGCCGAGGGTCTGAACGGCCTGGTCGACCGTCCGGGCGGCCGCCTCCCCCGCCGCGTACTTCGCCATGTTGGCGGCCTCGCCTGCGGCCCGGTCGTCGCCCGCGTCGTAGAGCAGACCCGCCTTCTGGGTCATCAGCCGCGCCAGCTCGATCTCCACCGCGCACCGGGCGAGCGGGTGCGCCAGGCCCTGGTGCGCGCCGATCGGGGTCGACCAGACGGTGCGGGTCTTCGCGTACTCGACGGCCTTGCCGAGCGCCTGGCGGGCCAGACCGAGGGAGAACGCGGCGGTCATGATCCGCTCGGGGTTGAGGCCCGCGAAGAGCTGGAGCAGCCCCGCGTCCTCGTCCCCGACCAGGGCGTCGGCGGGCAGCCGGACCTCGTCCAGGAAGACCTGGAACTGGCGTTCGGGGGAGACCAGTTCCATCGGGATCGGCCGGAACTCGAAGCCCGGGGTCCCGCGCGGCACGACGAACAGGGCGGGCTTGAGCCGCCCGGTGCGGGCGTCCTCGGTGCGGGCGACGAACAGGACGGCGTCGGAGTGGTCGATGCCGGAGACGAACACCTTGCGGCCGGTCAGCAGCCAGTCCCCGCCGTCGCGGCGCGCGACGGTGGAGATCCGGTGCGTGTTGGAGCCGGCGTCCGGTTCGGTGATGCCGAAGGCCATCCGCCGGCTGCCGTCGGCCAGTCCGGGCAGCCAGTGCCGCTTCTGCTCCTCGGTGCCGAAACGGGCCACGACCGTGCCGCAGATCGCCGGGGAGACGATCAGGAGCAGCAACGGGCACCCGGCGGTGCCGAGTTCCTCCAGGACGATGGCGAGGTCGGTGATCCCGCCGCCACCACCGCCGTACTCGGCGGGGAGGTTCACCCCGAGATAGCCGGCCTTCCCGGCATCGGCCCAGAGCTCGTCGACGGGCTCGCCGGCGCGGGCCCTGGCCAGGTAGTAGGCGGAGCCGTAACGGGCGCCGAGGTCGGCGACCGCGCGGCGCAGCGCCTGGCGTTCGGGGGTCTCGACGAGCGGGCTGCCGGGGGCGGTGGTGCGCGGTGCGGACATGGCCTGGTCCTTCCGGGCGGGGGCGAGGGCTCTCGGTACGGGGGCAGGGGCGGCCTGCGAGCCGGGGCCGGGGCCCGGCTCGGCCGTTCCGGGCGGGCGGTGCTCAGGTGGCGGGCTGCACGACGGCGAGCAGGGTGCCGAGTTCCACCTGCTGGCCCGGGGCGGCCCGGAGCTCGGCGAGGACGCCGTCGGTGGGAGCGGTGACGCGGTGCTCCATCTTCATCGCCTCCAGCCAGAGCAGCGGCTGCCCGGCCGTGACGGTGTCGCCGACGGCGGCGACGGTGCGGACGACGGTGCCGGGCATCGGGGCGAGCAGCGCGCCCGGGTCGGTCCGCGCGGCGGGGTCGGGGAAGCGGTCCGACACGGTGAGCACCGTGGTGCCGGACGGTGTGTCGACGTACACGCGGTCGCCGTGGCGGGTGACGTCGAAGGTCCGGCGGAGCGGGCCGGTCCGCAGCGTGACGCGCTCCGGCGCGGAGTCGACCAGGACCGTGTCCGGGTGGCCCTCGGCCCGCAGGCCGTCGCGGGTGAGCCGGTAGCGGACCTCCGTCTCGACGCCGTCGGCGGTCCGGTAGCGCTTCACCTGTGGCTGGGAGGGGAGGTTGCGCCAGCCCGACGGCAGTGCGGTCCGGCGGCCCGCCGCGTCGGCGAGCGCGGCGGCGAGGGCGGCGAGGGCCCGGTCAGCACCGTCGGGGGCGGCGCCGCGGGCGCCGCCGGGGGCCGGGGCACCCGGCGCGACGAGCTCGGCCGCGTGCTCGGTCAGGAAGGCGGTGTGCAGGCGCCCCGCCAGGAACTCCGGGTGCCGGAGCGCGCGCACCAGCAACTCCCGGTTGGTGACGGGCCCGTGGATGCGGGCCCGGGCGAGCGCGTCCGCCAGCCGCCGGGCGGCGGCCGACCGGGTCGGCCCCCAGGCGATCACCTTCGCCAGCATCGCGTCGTAGTACGCCGTGATCTCGCCGCCGTCGGCGACGCCGGAGTCCAGCCGTAGCCCGCGCCCGGTGAACTCGGTGTGCGGGAGCGGGATCCCGAAACGGTGCAGGACGCCGGTGGAGGGCCGCCAGGCGTGGTCCGGGTCCTCCGCGTAGAGGCGGGCCTCGATCGCGCAGCCGACCGTCTCCGGCGCGGGCCCGGTGAGCCTCCCGCCCTCGGAGACGGTGAGCTGAAGGGCGACCAGGTCAAGGCCGGTGACGGCTTCGGTGACCGGATGCTCCACCTGGAGACGGGTGTTCATCTCCAGGAAGTAGAACCGCCCGTCCGGCGCGAGCAGGAACTCCGCCGTCCCCGCGCCGACGTACCCGGTGGCCCGGGCGGCGGCGACGGCGGCTTCGTGCAGGGCGGCGCGCACCGCCGGGTCGAGGCCGGGCGCGGGCGCCTCCTCGACGACCTTCTGATGCCGTCGCTGCAACGAGCAGTCACGGTCGCCCACCGCCCACACCGTCCCGTGCGCGTCGGCGAGCACCTGCACCTCGACGTGCCGGCCGGCGGGCAGGTAGCGCTCGCAGAACACCTCGTCGGAGCCGAAGGCCCTCGCCGCCTCCACCCTGGCCGACGCCAACTCGCCCTCCAGGTCGGCCAGTCGGCGTACCACCCGCATACCGCGCCCGCCGCCGCCGGCGGCCGCCTTGACCAGCAGCGGCAGGTCGGCCTCGACCGGCTCGGCCAAGGCGTCCAGGACGGGCACACCGGCCTTCGTCATCAGCCGCTTGGCGGCCGTCTTGGAGCCCATCGCGGCGATCGCCTCCGGCCCGGGACCGACCCAGACGAGGCCCGCGTCCAGCACGGCCCGCGCGAAACCGGCGTCCTCCGAGAGGAACCCGTACCCGGGGTGGACGGCATCGGCGCCGGCCGCGAGCGCGGCGGCGATCAGGAGGTCGCCGCGCAGGTAGGTGTCGGCGGGCGCCGCACCGGGCAACCGGACGGCGGTGTCGGCCTCGCGGACGTGCGGGGCGCCGGCGTCCGGGTCGGCGTACACGGCCGTGGTGGCGATGCCCAACTCCCGGCACGTGTGCAGGATCCGGCGGGCGATCTCGCCGCGGTTGGCCACCAGCAGGTGGGTGATCAGCACGTTGTTCCCTCTCACATCCGGAAGACGCCATAGCCGGACGCGCCCTCGACCGGCGCGTTGTGGACCGCGGAGAGGCAGAGCCCGAGCACCGTCCGGGTGTCGCGCGGGTCGATCACCCCGTCGTCGTAGAGCCGCCCGGAGAGGAACACCGGCAACGACTCCGCCTCGATCTGCTGCTCCACCACGGCCCGGATCGCCGCGTCCGCGTCCTCGTCGTAGGGCCGGCCCTTCGCGGCGGCGGACTGCCGCGCGACGATCGACAGCACCCCGGCCAGTTGCTGCGGCCCCATCACCGCCGACTTGGCGCTCGGCCACGCGAACAGGAACCGCGGGTCGTACGCCCGCCCGCACATGCCGTAGTGACCGGCCCCGTAGGAGGCACCCAGCAGCACGGACAGGTGCGGGACGCGGGAGTTGGCGACCGCGTTGATCATCATCGCGCCGTGCTTGATGATGCCGCCCTGCTCGTACGCGCGGCCGACCATGTACCCGGTGGTGTTGTGCAGGAAGAGCAGCGGGACCGCCCGCTGGTTGGCCAGCTGGATGAACTGCGCCGCCTTCTGGGACTCCTGGCTGAACAGGACGCCCTGCGCGTTGGCCAGGATGCCGACCGGGTACCCGTGCAGGCGGGCCCAGCCGGTGGCCAGGCTGGTGCCGTAGAGCGGCTTGAACTCGTCGAAGTCGGAGCCGTCGACGATCCGGGCGACCACCTCGCGCGGGTCGAACGGCACCTTGAGGTCACCCGGGACGATGCCGAGCAGTTCCTCCTCGGCGTACTTCGGCGGCTCGGCCGACGGGTCGGGGTCGGGGCCCGGCTTGCGGTGGTCGAAGCGGGCCACGATCCGGCGGGCGAGGCGCAGCGCGTCCTGCTCGTCCGCCGCGAAGTGATCGGCCAGCCCGGAGGTGCGGGCGTGCATCTCGGCGCCGCCGAGCGACTCGTCGTCCGTCTCCTCCCCGGTGGCCATCTTCACCAGCGGCGGGCCGCCCAGGAACACCTTGGCCCGCTCCGCGACCATCACGGTGTGGTCGGACATCCCGGGCACGTAGGCGCCGCCGGCCGTCGAGTTGCCGAACACCACCGCCACGGTGGGGATCCCGGCGGCGGAGAGCCGGGTGAGGTCGCGGAAGAGGGCGCCGCCGGGGATGAAGATCTCCTTCTGGCTGGGCAGGTCGGCGCCGCCGGACTCGACCAGATTGACCAGGGGGAGGCGGTTGGTGAGGGCGATCTCGTTGGCGCGCAGGGCCTTGCGCAGCGTCCACGGGTTGGAGGCTCCGCCGCGCACGGTCGGGTCGTTGGCGGTGATCACGCACTCGACGCCCCCGACCACGCCGATCCCCGTGACCAGTGCGGCGCCCACCGGGTAGTCGCTGCCCCAGGCGGCGAGCGGGGAGAGCTCCAGGAACGGCGAGTCCTGGTCGATCAGCAGCTCGATCCGCTCCCGCGGCAGCAACTTGCCGCGCTCGCGGTGGCGTTCGACGTACCTGGGACCGCCGCCGGCCAGCGCCGCGGCATGCTCGGCGTCGAGTTCGGCCAGCTTGGCGAGCATCGCGGCGCGGTGCCCGGTGAAGTCGGCGCCGCCCGGGTCGAGGCGGGTGGGCAGGACGGTCACAACAGTGCCTCCGGGATGTCGAGGTGGCGCGAGCGCAGCCACTCCCCCAGCGCCTTCGCCTGCGGGTCGAAGCGGTGCCGGGCCGCCACCCCCTCGCCGAGCAGACCGGTGATGGTGAAGTTGAGCGCGCGGAGGTTCGGCAGGACGTGCCGGACGATCTCCGACTCCGACGTCTCGGGGAGGAGCTCCCGCAGCCGGTCGACGGTGAGGGCGTGCGCGAGCCAGCGCCAGCCGGGCTCGTCGCGGGCCCAGACGCCGAGGTTGGCGTCACCGCCCTTGTCGCCGCTCCTGGCGCCCGCCACCAGGCCGAGCGGTGCCCGGCGGGTGGGACCGCCGTCGGGGAGCGGCTCGGGGAGCCCGTACCCGGCTTCCCCGCCCGGGAGTTGCGGCGCGGGCGGGGGCGGTTCGGGACGCGGCGGTGCGGCGGGCGGCGGTGCGGCGGGCGGGACGGCCACCCGGCGGCCGTCCGGCAGGACCGCCGTGTGCTCGACCACCGCCGCGTCCACGGGCACGGCCGTGAACACCCCGTACGGGGCCCCGGGCCCGGGCGGAGCGACCAGGTGGAAGCCCGGGTAGCCGGCGAGCCCGAGTTCCACCGCCGCCCGGCCGAGGTCGCGGCCGACCCTGGCGGGATCCGGATCCCGCGCGGTGAGCCGGAGCAGCGCGGAGGAGGTCTCCTCGGTCTCGGCGTCCGGGTGGTCGGTGCGGGCCAGCGTCCAGCGCAGCTCGGCAGGCCGGGATCCGGGCGCCAGCGCCTCCTCGAACTGCCGCCGCACCAGGTCCGCCTTGGCCTCGATGTCCAGCCCGGTGAGGACGAAGACCACCTCGTTGCGGTGCCCGCCCAGCCGGTTGAGCCCGGCCTTGAGCGTGGTGGGCGGGGCCTCGCCGCGCACCCCGTCGATCCGGACCCGGTCCGGGCCCTCCCGGGTGAGCCGGACGGTGTCCAGACGCGCCGTCACGTCCGGCCCCAGGTAGCGCGGTCCACCCGTCTCGTAGAGGAGCTGGGCGGTGACGGTGCCGACGGTGACCGCGCCGCCCGTCCCGGGGTGCTTGGTCACCACGCTGGACCCGTCGGCGTGCAGCTCCGCGACCGGGAAGCCGGGCCGGGTGACGTCGTGCTCCCGGAAGAACGCGTAGTTGCCGCCGGTGGCCTGCGCGCCGCACTCCAGGACGTGCCCGGCGACGACGGCGCCCGCGAGGGCGTCCAGGTCGTCCCCGGTCCAGCCGAAGCGGGCGACGGCCGGCCCGACGACCAACGAGGCGTCGGTCATCCGGCCGGTGACCACCACGTCGGCGCCGGCCGTCAGGCACTCCGCGACGCCGAACGCTCCGAGGTAGGCGTTGGCCGCCAACAGCCCCTCCGGGAGTCCGAGTTCGGCCCGGCGGGGCAGCAGGTCGTCCCCCTCGACGTACGCGACAGCCGGCTCCAGCCCCTGTCGCTTCGCCAACTCCACGACAGCGTGCGCCAGTCGGGCCGGGTTGAGCCCGCCGGCGTTGGTCACGATCCGGACCCCGCGATCCAGGGCCAGGCCGAGGCACTCCTCCATCTGCCGGAGGAAGGTCTTCGCGTACCCGAGGGAGGGATCCCTCAGCCGGTCGCGGGCGAGGATCAGCATGGTCAGCTCGGCCAGGTAGTCCCCGGTGAGCACGTCCAACGGCCCGCCCGTGAGCATCTCCCGCACCGCCGAGAACCGGTCCCCGTAGAACCCCGACGCATTGCCGATCCGCAGCACCGGCCCCGGCCGATCCGCCGCCCCCGCACCCGACTTCGACCCCGATGTCACGCGAGCGCCTCCCCGACCGGTGGCCCGATGTTCGCCGTCGGTGAGCAGAGTGGCACCGTGCGCGAGAAAAAGCAATCACGCCTGCTTGTTTTCACGTCCAGAGCAGGACCCCGCCGACGGGAGGATCTTGTGACTGGAACCGATGGGTGGCGGTTGGAAGCGATAGGTGGCGGCCCCACTAGCTCATTACGGTGAGTAGTGGTGTGACTCAGCAGGCTAACTGTCGTGTCAGCGCGGCATCTGTCGTGCCGGGTGTGACTGAGCACGACAATTGGCCACCCGTCACGGTCAGCGGACACGTTTTCTGGCCCGCTTGGCCGGCGAGGCCTGGGGCCCATCCAGAGACTCGGCGATGACCGTACTCGCCTCGGAGGCGGACGTCCGGATTGTCGGGCATGCCTCGTAGGCTCGGCCCATGAATGATCAGACGTGGATTGGCGGGCCGATGTCTTCCTCGACTCGCTCGCCAACCCGAACACCGTTCGGAACTACGGCATCACGGTCGGGAAGACCGCCGAGCACCTGGGCGGGGCCCGCCCGTTCACCGCGGTTGCGGACGACGAGATCGGCGGCGCGCTGGAACTGCTCTGGGGCAGCTCGGCGGTGAACACCTGGAACGCCCGCCGCGGCGCGGTGCTCTCCTGGACGAGCTGGTGCGCCGAGCGCGGCTACGACGGGCCACAGGTGCCGGCCTGGGCGAAGCGGATGCCGCCACCGGACTCCGACACCCCGGTGCGCTCGAAGATGGCGATCGATCGGCTGATCGCCCGCCGCGACGTCCACCTGCGGGAGAAGGCGCTGTGGCGGATGCTCTACGAGACGTGCGCCCGCTCCGAGGAGATCCTGGACGTCAACATCGAGGAGCTGGACCTGGCTGGGCGCCGGGCCCCGGTGAAGGCCAAGGGCGCCCAGCCGAAGGTGCGTCGGCGCGGCGCGGAACGCGCCGACTACGTGCTGGAGATGGTGTTCTGGGACGCCGGGACTGCCCGGCTGCTGCCCCGCCTGCTGAGGGGCCGCACCCCCGGGCCGGTGTTCGTCACCCACCGCCGCCCCGGCCCCGGCAAGGTGCTCTCCGCTCGCGACGTCTGCCCCGACACTGGCCCGGCCCGCCTCTCCTACGGTCAGGCCCGCGCGCTGCTTGACCAGCACACCGCCCTGGCTGGGCCGGGCACCGGCTGGGACCCGCACGAGTACCGCCACTCCTCCCTGACCCACCTCGGCGAGCAGGGGGCCTCCGAGCTGATGCTGATGGCCAAGTCCCGGCACAAGAAGGCGGACAACGTCCGGCGGTACTTCAAGCCCTCCGCCGAGGCGATCGCGGACGTCACCAGCCTGCTGGCCCCCGGCGACGCGCGCCGCTGAGGACGGGGGCGGTCGGGACTCGCGAACGCGCCCAGGTCAGAGTATGTATAAGACGGTACGCAAGGCGGTACGCAGCGGTACGCACATGTGAAGCCGCGCCCGGCCATCGACCGGAACCCCCGGAGACGAACGCCGGGGCTGGGTAGCTTCCTGGCAGCCGGGTGGTCCCGCTCACTGAGGAGGGCATGCACCAGACTTCCTGCGTCTGACGGTCGGTAGGAGGGTGGGCGCGCCCGGCGGCGGGCCGGGAGGCCGGTCACGGCCGGGTCGGACCGGCGACGGTGAACGCGCGGCCACACAAACGGTCAGTCGGGGCGTCGGCGCGGACGCGCCGTCCGCTTCGCCTGGCCCCGCCCGCACCCCGGGCGGCAGCGGCGCGAGGTCCTGGGACACCCTTCCGTCCCGGCTGTGATTCACGTCACTGCCAGCGGCTCGGTGCAGCATTCGGCCCCGTTCCGCCGTCATGGGGGCAGTGATCGGGACGGGACGAGGAGAGGAGGTCGGCGGGTGAGGTTTCGCAGGAGCGGTCCGGACAACGGATTCACGGAGTTCGTCGCACATCGGTCGGGAGCGTTGTTCCGCACCGCGTATGCGCTGACCGGGGACGTGCACGTGGCCGAGGATCTGGTGCAGGAGACGCTGGAGCGGGCGTGCCGACAGTGGCGGAAGGTCGCGGTGGCGGACTCGCCGGAGGCGTACGTGCGCAAAGTGCTGGTCAACCTGGCCAACGACCGCTGGCGGCGGCTGTCGCGCCGGGGCGAGCGCCCCGGGCTGTCGGGGGTGCCCGAGATGGCCGACCCCCGGGACCGGTTCGGGCAGGTGGATCTGCGCGCGGAACTGATCGAGGCACTGCTCGGGCTGCCGATGGGCATGCGCAGCGTGGTGGTCCTGTACTACCTGCACGATCTGGACGCCCGGCAGGTCGCCGACGTCCTGGACATCTCCTCGAGTGCGGTGAGGTCCCAGCTCGCCCGCGGCCTGGCCAAGCTGCGCGATTCCGTATCGGGCGCCCAGGCGCCGCACACGCCGTCTGCCGCTTTCGGAGGTACGAAGTGAGGAACACGTCGTTCGGACCGGCCCCGTTCGAGCCGGGCCTCGAAGCCGAGCTGCGTGCCGCGGTGGCCTCCTTCGCCGACGGGCCGACGGCACCGGTCGTCGACGCGGCCGCGATCGAGCGAGCCGTCAGCCGCAGCCGCACCCGCCGGGCGCTCCTCGGCACCGCTGCGGCGTGCTGCGTGCTGGCGTGCGCCACGGTGGGGTTCTTCGCGCTGAAGCCCGTGCCACCCGCGCCCGGCGCCTCCCCGCCCCTGTCCCCACCGGCGAACGGGGCGTGCACCCCGCTCGCCACCGGCACCCCCAAGAGCGGAAGCGCCGATGCGACTCCGACACAGGAGCAGGAGCAGACCGCAGGAGCGGGCATCGCGCTGCCGGACCTGGCTGGCATGCCGGTCGAACAGGCCGGAAGCCTGCTGCGCGGACTCGGACTGAGCTGCACGATCATGCGGCACACGGACTGGAACGCTCCCGCGGGGCAGGTGATCAGCAGTCAGCCCCGGGGCGGCGCAGCACCGGTGGCACCGGGCTCGTCCGTCCTCCTGCTGGTCTCGACGGGCAAACCCGGCGGAACCTGAGCGACCGGGCCCTTCGGCCCGCGCACCGGCCGAGTGACCCAGGGGCCGGTGCCGGGCAGTCCGTCGACCGCGGCGCACCGGCTGGACGCCCCCGGCCACTTGCAGAAGCCGTCGGCCGACGCGGGATCAACTGCATTCGTTGTGCGGCTGAGCCGCGGCACGCTGGTCCGAGCAGGAGCGCGGGCCCGTCCGGGGACGGCCCGTCAACAGGAGGACAGCGGGCGCGGGGCCCGTACGGGTGAGGGAGGGGCGCGGTTTTCGCGAGCCGACGGGCGGGGCGGCAGATCGCGGGGCGGTGTTCTGCCCGTCGGACCGCTCCGGGTGTGGTGATCTTCCCCCTGTGGCCGGCGGTGTCCGCCGGCCGGTCCGTCGGTGATGACTAACGGTGAGGAGGCGGCATGTCCGAAGGCGTGGACGTTCCGGAGCGTGACGAGGCCTACTTCAAGGCCCTTGTCGAGCGCGACAGGAAGGGCCTGGAGGGGAGCGGGGGAACCCTGAACCTGCTCACATTCAGGGTGGAGTTCGAGGACGAACGCCGGCCTGCCGTGGCGCGGCAGCTGGACAGCGCGGAAGCACTCGCCGCGACCAAGGCGGACGCGTTCGTCCTGCCCGAGGGCTGCCACTACCGGATCAGGGTCGACTTCCGTGTCGACGATGCGCCCGTGTCCGGGGTCCTGTACACCAGCAGCCACTACCGCAAAGGTCTCAGGGTCGGCCGGGAAAAGCAGATGTTGGGTTCGTTCCCACAGCAGGGAATGCCGCACTCGGTGACCTTCCCCCGTCACGGCTGGGAGGAGGCACCCAGCGGGATGCTGAACCGTGGGAGCTACACCGCCAAGGCGGAGCTCCACGACGACGAGGGCAAGGCACTCGCAGAATTCGAGTACGCCTTCGACATCAGGACGGCCTGACCCGGCGCCCCGGGAGGCAGCGCCGCACCCTCCCCTGCATTCGTCCTTCCGAACTGCACTGACAGGGGCAGGCCCTGGATCCCGGGGCCTGCCCCGGCCGGCTGTCTCCGACAACCGTGGCCAGGTGCTCCTGACAGGTCACCCGTCCAGGAAGCCGCCTGCACCCGTGCCCCCGGCGCGGCGTCCGCCCGGGCCCGCCTCGCCGCGCTCCGGGCCGATCCGCTCGCGGCCGGGCTCCACGAGAAGGCCCGCCGGCGGTTCGCCCCACTCGACGGCACGCCGGCGGCCGGCACCCGCCGCGACCGCCCCCTCGGGCGCCCGGGTGCCACTGCCGCCAGGGGCGCCCCGGGGCGGGTCCGCAACGTGCGAAGGCGCCGTCGCCCCCTCCCGACGCGTGCACACCTGGGAAGGCTCATCCGGACAGACGGAATCACCTGCGAAGGCGAGGTGCGCCAACTAGAGTCGCGGCCAAGACAGTTCGCCGCCGGGCGCGCGGCCCGACCACCGGCCACCCGCGAGCGGGCGGTACCACCGCCCCGGTGTGCCCGGTGTCCGTACCGGCGGCGAGCAAGCACGGCCCGTCCCGTACCACCGCACCACCGGCCCGTCCGCCGCAACCGCCGCCGGACCGGGCCGACATGTCGCCGAGTAGACAGGGAACCCGTGCCATGGACTTCCGGACCGGCCGCCGTACGGCGATCGCCGTCACCGCCGCCCTCACCGCCGGAGCGCTGCTGGGGGCCGCCCCCGCGACGCCGGCCGCACCCGTCGCGGCCACCGCCCCCACCCCGACCATCCTGCAGACCGGCCTGCCCGCCCGGTCCTTCAGCGACCCCACCGGGGTCAACGACAACGGCGTCGTCGTCGGCTACGCCTACGGGTCCGGCCAGGGCAACGACACCAGCGCCATCCGCTGGAACCCCGACCTCACCCCCACCACCCTCCCCCCGCTGTCCGGCGAGGACTTCGCGCAGGCCCTGGGGGTGAACGACGCGAACCTCGCCATCGGCATCTCCTGGCCCGCCTCCCGGGACCGCTACCGGGCGACGGCCGTCCGCTGGGCGGCCGACGGCACACCCACCGTCCTGCCGCCGCTGCCCGGCGACCAGTACAGCAAGCCCACGGCGATCGGCTCCGGCGGCGCCGTGGTCGGGGTCTCCGGCAACGGCGCCGTGGAGCACGCCGTGGCCTGGCGCCCGGACGGCACCGTCGTCGCCCTCGCCCCGCTGCCCGGGGGCACCAGGAGCGAGGCCGTCGACATCAACGGCGCCGGAGTCGCGATCGGCCGCTCCTCCACGGGGAGCGGCACGTACCGCGGCGTGATCTGGAGCTCCACCGGCACCCCGACCCCGTTCCAGACCGGTCCGACCGGCGGGGCCGGCGACGTGCCGGTCCAGATCAACGACGCCGGCACGGTGATCGGATGGGCCGACCGGCCGCAGTCGACCGGAACCGTCCGGCACGGCCTGGTCCGGTCGCCCAACGGGGCGATCCTCGACCTCGGGGCGAACACCCTGCCGGTCGCGATCAACGGCTCCGGCACCGTCGTGGGCCAGCACCAGCCGAACCCGACCTCCAGCCAGACGTCCGCCGCGAAGTGGAGCCCCACCGGCACCCTCACCCCTCTCCCCCTCGCCGCCTCGTCGGGCGCCAAGTCGACCGCCGTCGGGATCAACGACTCCGGCACCGCGATCGGCTACTCGTGGGACGGCATCCCGGCCCGGCAGTACCAGGCGGGCAAGATCTGGGCCGCCGACGGCACCCTCACGGACCTCGACCCCACCGGCACCACCAACACCACCCTGTTCATCAACAACACGGGCCTGGTCGTCGGGCTCTCGCTGTTCCGGTCGGCGGGAAGTCTCTACCCCTCCCACCTGGCCACCGTCTGGCGTCCGTAGGGTCCGAGTCGCCTGTGCCGCACCGGGATCACCCGCAGGGTGACGCACGAGGCGGGGGGGGGGGGGCCCCCCGGGGGGGGGGCCCGCCGCCCCGCCGCGGGGCGGGGGGGGGCAGGTTGTGCCCACGCCGGCCGGCGCCCCC
>NZ_JBHXKE010000023.1:0-12638 GCF_042722765.1 Kitasatospora sp. NPDC058406 | reverse complement strand
GCGCCACGCCGCACGGCCGGTGACCGGGCGATCAATTGACTGCCCAAGGCCGGCGTCCGCCCGTAGAGTGACCGGATGGCCGGCCGAATGGATCAGAAACCTTTGCAGGAAACCGGAAATGACGCGGTATCACCCGCTCCGACCCATGTGGTGGGCCTGTCACCCGTGTTCACCGACCCGTTGTGGCGGATCCCCGTCCGGCTGAACCCCGTCGAAGTCGCCCTGCTGCGCACCGAACCGCTGCGGCGCCTGCACTTCGTGACACACGGCGGGGCCTCGACGATCAGCACCCTGCAGTCGTACTCCCGGCTCGAACACACCCTCGGCGTGCTCGCCCTGGTCGCGCACTTCCGTCCGGAGGACGAACTCCTGCGGGTAGCGGCGCTGGTGCACGACATCGGCCACCTGCCGTTGAGCCACACCTTCGAAGGCCTCTCCGGCCTCGACCACCACGCGATCGGCCTGCAGTTGCTGCGGGCCGACCCGATCCGTCCGGTGCTGGAGGAGCACGGGATCAGCGCCGGAGCCGTCGTCGCCGCACTCGGCGCGCAGCCGCCCTCACCGCTCACCAACCGCTCCGGCCTGCTGAATCTCGACCATCTCGACTCCTACGTGCGCAGTGGGCGTGCCGCCGGGCGCCTGGACGCCGATCCGGCCGCACTGCTGGGCCGACTCCGGCTCAAGGACGCCGCGGTGTCGGCCGACCGCGAGACCGCCGCCTCGCTGGTCGGCCTGGTCTGCGCGGAAGCACGGCTGCACACCTCGTGGGACAACGTGGGTCCGGTCTCGGTGGTCCGCCGCCTGGCCCGCCGGCTGCTCGACAGCACGGACCTCGCCCCGGCCGGGCTCGCTCGGCTGACCGATCCGCAGCTGTGGTCCGCGCTCGACGCCTGCGAGGCCACGCGGGTGGAGAGTGCCATGATCCGGTACGAGCCGCACCGGCTGAAGGTCACGGCCGGCAGCGCTCCGGGCGTTCCCGGGGACGCCTCCGGCTGGGACTTCTCGCTGCGCAAGATCTACAGCTCCGAGCCGCTGGTGGACGGGCGGCGGATCGAGGTGTCCGCGCCGGAACTGGCCGCCGAGCTCGACGCGCTGAAGTCGCTGTCCACCACGTTCCGCGTCCGGTGGGACTGAGACACCCGGCACGGGGACACGGGGCACGGGGACACGGGGCACGGGGACGCGGGGCACGGGGACGCGGGGACACGACGACGCGAGGGCGCACCGGCGGGCGAAAGGAGAGGACGTCGCCCCCGGTCCGCCCGTCGCACGAGCTACTGGCCCACCCTCCCGTCGACGCACTCGCGCAGCAGGTCGGCGTGCCCGCAGTGTCGGGCGACGACCGGCGGTGACCGACCCGGCCGCGCGGGCCCCGGTGGTGAGCGTGCCGGCGTGACGCGTGCTCGAACGTCCTCAGCTCATCAACTCGGGCGCGAAGTAGTCCCGCAGGCGAGCGATCCTCCCGTCCCGGACGCGGAAGATCTGCACCAGCGAGACGGTCTCGTCGCCCCCTCCCCCGTCACCGGCCCCGTCGAAGACCGTGTCGATCTCGGCGATGAACACGTCGGGATCGGCGGTCACGTGCAGCACGTACCCGGACTTCTCCAGGTTCGGCAACCGGCCGCCCTCCGACTCCCGCTCGTAGTAGGCCGCCATCGTCCGACGGATCTCCTCGCGCCCCACCAGCTTCCTGGGGAAGGCGGCGCCGGCCGGCATCAGCGGCGCTTCGAGGACACCGTCCTCGGTGAAGTTCTCGGCCAGGGCGTCGGCGTTCCGGGTCAGGGAACCCGCGTAGACGTAGCTCTGGAAGATCTGCTGCGGCGTTCGGAACACGGTGGCCTCCCCTGGACTCGGACACGGGGTACCACACCATCACAGGATTGCTTCCGGGACGACCGGTTCCGGGCCGATTCCTGCTCCCGCCCGGGCCGGGCGCGTTCCGGCGGACCGGCCGGACACGCGTTCGCCCCGCCCACCGGGTGCGGCGGACGGGGCGAACGGGACGGGCGGACCGCGGACAGGCCTTGGTCAGGTCAGGTCAGGCGCCCGCGGTGGCCAGGTCCTTGATGTCCTCGTAGCCGAGGCCCAGCTTGTTGTAGAGGCGCACCTCGTCCTCGGTCAGCCCACCGCCCTTGGTCAGCTCCTTCACCTGGGCGTCGGTGAGCGGCGTGGCCGCCGCCGCACCGGCCGAGTCGTCCGCGCCACCCACGGAGGCACCGCCGAGGCCGCCGCCGAGGAGGCCGCCGAAGATGTCCTCGATGTCCGCCGAGGTGATCTCGGCGGCACCGGAGGGCGCCTGGACCGCCGGGGCGTCCTTGCCGAACGCGATCCGCACCGGAAGCGTGGCGCCCGGGGTGGGCTTCTCCTCCAGCTGGGCGAGGTCGAAGGTCACGGCGGACAGCGCGCCGCCGTCCAGGTAGAGGTCCAGGGCCAGCTTGCGGTCAGGCACGTCACTCGGGACGGCCTTCGGCAGCTTGGCCCCGCTCGGAAGCTCCTTGGCCAGCGGCTCGACGGCCTTCAGCAGGTCGTCCGCCAGCTTGCGGGCGGGAGCGCTGAGGGTGATCAGGTCCTTGCCGTCCTTCTTGCCCTTGTCCTCGAAGGAGACGTCACTGGTGAAGATGTTCTTCAGCGACGTCGCGAGGCCCTCCGAGACCTTCGGGTCCAGCGTGGGCGCGGCCGAGGGCGAGGCCCCCGCCTTGCCGCCGGCCGACTTCGCGGAGTCCTGGAGCGCCGACGCGTCGAAGGTGACCCACTTCCCGGTCAGGCCGTCCTTCAGGGCCGTCGGCAGGCCCTCCGTCATCTCCTTGACCTGGGCCGGGTCCTCGCCGACCAGCGTGGCGATGCCCGCGAGGTCGGCCTGCGCGTAGGTCTTGCCGCCGACCTGGCGCAGCTCGACCAGCGACGCGCCGCCCTTGCCGGTGAGCGCGTAGGAGAAGGAGACCGACTTGTCCGACAGCGCGTCGACGGTCTTGCCGTCGGCGCCCTTGCTCGGCTTGACGTCCTTGAGCGGCTTGTCCGCGCTGAAGGAGACCGCCAGGCTCACGGCGGAGAGCGCGGCCGCGGTCTCCGCGTCGACCTTCTCGCCGGTGGCGGTGCCGAAGGCCTCGATCTGCGCGGGAGTCGCGTCGATGGAGAACTTCGCACTGAACGACTTGCTGTCGTTGAGCTTCCCGAAGGCGTCGGACACCTTCTCCGCGGCGGTGAGCTGCTGGACGGTACCGCACGCGGCGAGCCCGGCGGCGAGAACGGTGCTGCAGGCGGCGGCGACCAGGGTGGTGCGGACGGTCCTGCGTATCACGGCGTTGATGGGAAGCCTCCTGAGAGCGGCGTAGAGATCGGGGAAGCAACTGGTCCGCTGCCTGTGTACGACAGGACACAGGCAAGCACAGCACCCCTCGCGCGGGCACCTGCATTTCCCGGCTGCCTCCCCGGAGCGAGCACAAACTACCGCACCCGACCGACAACCCCCACGCCCCGTCGCAGGTGAACGGGGCGCCGGACGCCGGGCGCCGGGGGTCAGCGGTAGTACGGCTCGACGACGGACCGGGCCTCGTCGAGCAGGGCGGGGCCCTCCTGCGGGACGGGCGGCTGATCGCTGCCCGGCCTGATGTCCAGGAGCTGTTCGCCGGACAGGGCGAACACCACCCGCCGCAGGCCCGCCCGCCGGACGACCGCCGCGCACATCGGGCAGGGCTCGCAGCTGGTGTACAGGGTGGTTCCTGCCGCCGTGGCCGGGTCCAGCTCCCGCGCGGCCCACCGCGCCAGCTTCAACTCCGGGTGTGCGGTGATGTCCTGATCGGTGAGGGTCGTGTTGCGGTCCTCCGCCAGGACCGTCCCGTCCGGGCCCGCGAGCAGCGAGCCGAACGGCGGGTTGCCGCCGTCGCGTGCCTCGGCCGCGAGTGCGACGGCCCGTCGGAGGAGGGCGAGGTCGTGGGGTGCGGTCATGACTGCTCCGTCGGGTTGCGTCGGCTGCTGCTTCGACTGTTTCGGCTGTCTCGGCTGTCTCGGCTGTGAGGACGGTGGAGGTGTGCGGCCACCGCGGCGAGCGCCTCCCGGCCCGTCTCCGGGTGGCAGGTCGTGCGCGGGTCCCCGTCGTAGGGGTCGAGGACGACGGTCTCCGCGCCCAGCAGCCGCAGCCGGTCCAGGTCGTCCGTGATCTGCTCGATCGTGCCCTCACCGGCCTTCCGGTCCGGGCCGACGATCGGTGCCCCGGTGAGCCGGAGGGCGATCCGTGGCGCGAAGGCCGGTACGGGGAGCCCCAGTTCGTCGGCGACGGCCTTCAGCCTCACCGCCGCCTCGCACAGCCACGGCATGGTGGGCCGCAGCGGGTGCCAGGCGTCACCGAAGCGCACGGCACGCCGCAACCCGGCGTCGCTGTTCCCGCCGACCCAGACCGGGATCCGCCCGGCACCGTAGTCGGCGGTGTCGGCCCAGGCCGCCCGAACGGCCCGGAGGTGGTCGTCGGTCAGCCGGCCGCGCTGTTCGAACGGGATCCCGAGGGCGGCGAACTCCTGCCGTGCCCAGCCCACCCCCACACCGAGGACCAGCCGGCCACCGCTCAGCCGGTCCAGGTTGGCCGCCATCCGCGCGGTGAGCAGCGGGTGCCGGTACGGGGCGACCAGGACGGTCGTGCCGAGCCGGATCCGGGTGGTGACGCCGGCGAGCCAGGACAGGGTGGTGAAGGGCTCGTAGAACGGGGCCGGATACCGCTCGGCGACGTCGGGCGTGATGACGAGGTGGTCCGAGACCATCAGCAGGTCGAACCCCAGGTCCTCGACGGTGCGGGCCCAGCTCCGCAGGGCTCCCGGGTCGGTGCCGGGGCCGAAGTTGTGGATGTTGACTCCGATCTTCACAGCTCGAAGCCTAGTCAGGCAGGACGTGCCCCCAGAAGGGATTCCCGCCGGTCCAGGGGCCGTTCCGCCGTGGATTCACCGGTGATCGTGACCTGTCGCCGGGAATCCCGCGCAGCGCCCTCCCGGGGCCGGCGCGGCGGGTGCGGCCGGGCCCGCGGGCGGACGGGTCGGCCGGCCGTCGCCCGCCCGTGACGGACCGCCCGTTCGCCCCGGCCCTGCCCCTGCTCGGCGCCGGCCCCCGGCCCCCGGCCACGCAGGGGCGGCGCCGGGCCGGCCGGGGCGGCGCAGGTCAGAGGCGGTCCGGGCGGCGTCGGCGGATAGGGTGCGGTGCGGGCGCGGTGACCTTCCGCCGCCCGCCGCGACCCCCGAAGGAGCCCCCACCATGCCGACCGCACCCGCCGCCTCCGCAGCCACCGCCGGGCCGTCGGTCGGACGGTTCGGTCTGGGCACGGCCGCGGTCGGACGGCCCGGCTACCTCACGCTCGGACGCGACCTCGACCTTCCCGCCGAGCGCACCGTCGAGGCGCTCCGGACCCGGACCCACACCCTGCTCGACGCCGCCTACGCGGCGGGCGTGCGGTACTTTGACACCGCCCGCTCGTACGGCCGCGCCGAGGAGTTCCTCGGCGAGTGGCTGGCCTCCCGGCCGGGGAACGTGGCCGACGTGACGATCGGCAGCAAGTGGGGCTACACCTACACCGCCGACTGGCGGACCTCCGGGGTCCCCGTCCACGAGGTCAAGGAGCACTCGACGGCCGTGTTCGACCGTCAGGTCGAGGAGACCCGGGCTCTGCTGGGCAGGCGCCCGGACGTGTACCTGGTGCACTCCGTCACGCCCGACAGCCCCGCCCTCACCGACCCCGCCCTGCACACGCGGCTGGCCGGGCTGGCCGCCGAGGGCGTCCGGGTGGGTCTGTCCACCAGCGGCCCGGCGCAGGCCGCGACGGTCCGGGCCGCGCTGGAGGTCGAGGCCGACGGCCGGCCGCTGTTCGCCGCCGTCCAGTCGACCTGGAACGTGCTGGAGCCGTCCGCCGGGCCGGCGCTCGCCGAGGCCCACGCGGCGGGTCTCCTGGTGGTGGTCAAGGAGGGCATGGCCAACGGCCGCCTCGCCGACCGCAACGCCACCGGCCCCGACACCGCCGCGCTGCGCGCCCTCGCCGCCGCCACCGGCGCGTCCTGCGACGCCGTCGCACTGGCCGCCGCGGCCGCCCGGCCCTGGGCGGACGTCGTGCTCTCGGGGGCGGCCACCACCGGGCAGCTGGCCTCCAACCTCACCGCCGCCGGGCTCGGCCTCACATCGGCGCAGCTCGCCGGGCTGGCCCCGATGGCCGAACCGGCCGAGGCGTACTGGCGCACCCGCGCCGCGCTGCCCTGGGCGTGAGCCCCCCCACGGGCCCGCCGAAGGCGACTCGGCGACTCGGCGACGAGAGCGCGACACCGGGAGCGGCGGGAGGCGGGGCCCGCAGCTCCGGGCCGTGGCTCCGGGCCGTGGCACCCCGCCCTGCCGCCTCTGCTACGGTCGACGGGCCGGCCGCGGGACTCCGGTGCGACTTCCGAAACGCGCCTGTACAGCATTGATTCGCAGTTCGCACCCCCATTCCCCGGCCGGCACCCCGGGTCCGGGGTCACGGACGGCAGCACACAGGGGCGGGGAGCGGAACGGTGGAGACGTACGGCGACCTGATCGCCGCCGAGGACGTGCTGCTCTTCGTCAACGCCGCCATCACCGGCACCGGCCAGCGCGAGTTCCACAGCGGCGCGGACGAGCAGCGCCTCTCGCTCGACTTCCTGCACACGTACATGCTCGTCAACTACCGCGGACCGTACGCCGCCGCGCTCGCCCTGGACATCAACGACCACAACGCGGCACTGATCGTCCGGCACCTGCTGGAGAGCGCCCGCGACGCGACCGTCGAGCAGCGGCACACCGAGGGCCGGCTGATCGCGCGCCGGCTGGCGCTGCTGCCCCCGCAGCGGGTCTACCGGCTGATCGCCGACCTGCGCCGGGCCAAGGTCAACAACCGCCGCACCCGCGCCATCGTGCGCGACTGGCTCGCCGCCCGCCCCGACCAGGCGTTCGACGCCGTGAAGTACCGCGCCGGCCTCAAGCTGGCGCTGCGCCACACCCACCTGCGGACCGTGGCGGAGGAGACCGGCGACTTCCTGTACGCCCCGCGCCGCCGCGCCCGGTTCGAGGCCCCGCTGCTCGACGCCTGGCGGCGTGCCCACCACCAGCAGTCGGCCCTCTACGAGCTTCCCTACACGGTGGCCGAGGGCTTCGCCCACCGGCACGGCATCCCCCGTGCCGCCTTCCTGGAACGCATCGCCCCGCGGATGACCGCCCTGGAGCGGCTGCGCCTCCAGGAGTCCGCCCGCGACCACGGCGCCGACGCCGTCCGCACGGACCTGTCCCGGATGCCGCTCACCCGGCTCGCCTCGTACGTGCTCGGGCTGCCGCCCGCCGACCGGACGGCCCGACGGGCGGAGCTGACCGGTGCCCTGCGCGGCGCGGCCCTCCGGGCCGCACGCACCGCCGGTGCGCGGGAGGGCAGTTGGGGGCGGGTCACGGCCGTCCTCGACGACAGCTTCTCCTCGTACGGCTCGGGCACCAAGCGTCGGCGGCCGCTCGCCGCCGCCCTGGCGAGCCACTTCCTGCTGGAGGTGCTCGCCGACGAGTACACCGCGCTGTGGACCTCCGGCCTCACGGACGCGCTGCTCGCCCGCCCCTCGGGCCCGACCCCGCTCGGCCGGCGGATCCTCGACGCCCTCGACACCGCACCGCAGCGGCTGCTGATCGTCTCGGACGGCTGGGACAACGCGCCGCCCGGCCTGGCCGCCGAGGTACTGCGGGTCTGGCGTACCCGGCTGGACCCGCAGCGGCGGACCAGCATCGTGCACCTCAACCCGGTCTACGACGCCGAGGACTTCGACGTCCGGCGCCTCGCCCCGACCGTGCCCACCGCCGGGCTGCGCGACGCCGAGGACCTGCCGGCGCTGGTCGAGTTCGCCCGGTTCGCGGAGGGCCGTACCGACCTCACCGAGCTGACGGACCACCTGGCCGTCCGCACCGAGCGGTTCCTCGCGGCGGGAGCAGGCCGATGACCACCGTTCCGCCGGCGTTCCGGCTCGACCTGGCCGGCCTCGACACCCGGCCCGCCCAGGTGTGGGGCGGCGTGCGGCTGGTGCCGCTGGTCCGGGACGAGCCGGTCGAGGGGCTCCGGCTCCGCCAGGAGCTCTACGAGGACGAGTTCGCCACCGTCGCGGTGGGCCGCCGCTACACGTACAGCTCGTCGTACGTCCCGCACGGCTTCGTCGCGGACTGGAGCGGCGACGGCACCCCGGCGGCGGCGTACGGGACCCGGCTCGACACGTCCTCGCCCGGGACCCCGCCGGAGCTGGTCAAGGTGCACGCACCGCGCCGGATGACCAAGCGGGCGGACCGGACCCGCCTGCGCTTCCTGCCCCTCCACCTCGCCCTCGAAGGCTACCTCTCCCTGCACTTCGGCGGCCCGTCGATCTCCTGGGAGCAGTGGTCCGAACACGCCCTGCGGCGCGGGCTGTCCCCGCGCGCCGAGGAGGCGTACGGCGGCGCCCAGGTCCGCGGACTCGCCGACGCCCTGCGGCAGTTCGAGATCCACCCCGGCCAGTGCGGCGTCGTGCTCTACGTCGCCGACGCGCTCGCCGCCGCGTTCGTCGTCCCGCACCCCGACGACTACCGGGCGCTGCACCGGAGCCTGCTCCTCGACCTCTACGGCGAGCTGATCCACCACTACGGCGTCCTGAGCACGCCGGTCCCCGACTTCCGGGCCGACCTGCGGGCGGCCGGTCCGGTCGACTCCCCGGCCGCGCTCCGGGCCGCCGTCGAGCAGCAGGAGCGCGCCTGGGCGGAGTTCCACGACACGGCCATGGCGGGCGGACTGCTGGACGCCGACTACCGGCGCCGGACGGTGTACCGGCTCGACCGTTTCACCCTCTCCCGTTTCCTGCCGGACTTCCGGCCCAAGCGGGAGAACCACATCGGTGAGGCGATCACCGACGAGGACGGCCGGATCGCCTACCTCAAGTCCTTCCGCCTCTCCGAGAGCCAGGTCCGCCGGGGTCACCTCCTCGACCGGCTCGCCGCCCACGACTGGCACCTCCCGGCCACCGCCGAGGCCCTGGGCCTCACCGAGGCCCAGCTCGGGCTCCGTCTGGAGTCGGCCGGCTTCGGCGCGCTCCTGCGCCAGGACGTCCTCGACCACTACCGCCGTCACGCCCGCACGGACGGGCGGTAGGGCGGGCTCCACGGGCCGTCGGGGGTCGGGTGCGCGCACGCGCCGTGACGGCGTCCGTGATCGGCGGGCCCGGTCCGGTGACCGTCCGTGGGCATCGTCGGTGGGCGCCGTCCGTGGGCGCCGTCCGTGGGCATGGTGCGGTGACCGTGGGCGGAGGATGATGGGAGAAGGTTCGTAGAAGGACGGTCGGCGATGACCCGACACCTGCCCCGCTCGGCCGGCGCGAGCGGCTCCGGCCCTGCCCGGCCCCCCGCGCACCGGCCCCACCGGCCCCACCGTGCCCGGAACCGCCCCGGAGGCGGGCGGCGATTGCCGTTAGGGACCGGTCGGCCGGTGCTCCTCGCCCTGGCCGCGGCGCTGCTGGGCGCGGTGATCGCCGTCGCCTCCGTGCTCTTCGCCCCGGCCGCGCAGGCCCGGGCAACGGTGCGCCTCGACCCGGACCACGGCCCGGCGAAGACCCAGGTGACGGTCGGGGGCGACGGCTTCCGGGCGTGCCTCCCCGGGACCGCCACCGTGCAGTTGACCTGGGACTCCTCACCGGCCGGAACGGCCCAGGTCGGGTCGAAGGGCCGCTTCACCGGAACCGTCGACGTCCCCGCGAACGCCACTCCGGGTGCCCACGAGGTGACGGCCGGCTGTACCGCTCCGCCGTCACCCGGCACACCGTCGTCACCCGGCACACCGGAACCGCCCGACGACGGCCCGGTCGTCTCCGCGCCCGGCCCCGCCGTCGCGCCCCCGCCCGCCGCCGCAGCGGTGACCGTGTCCGCGACGGCGACGTTCACGGTCGAGGCGACGGGGGACGAGGTGACCTCCACCCTGGCCCTGGAGCCTGCGAGCGGACCCGCCGGGCGGCAGTTCACCGCCGAGGGCACCGGTTTCCACTGCACGAAGAGCGCACTCGTCGTGGTGCGGTGGGACGGACAGGTGGTCGCGCGAGGCGCACCCGCCGCCGACGGTTCCTTCAGCCGTCCGCTCACCGTGCCGGCCGACACGCCGCCGGGCGAGCACCCGGTGACGGCGTCCTGCGGCCCCGACTCCCCGTACCACGCCGAGGCGACGTTCACGGTGCCCCCTCCCGGCGGGAGCGGTTCGACCGGATCCCGGGACGGCCGGCCCGAGCTGCGCGCCGCCCCCGCGAGCGGACGGGTGGGCGAGCCGGTCGCGGTCACCGGCGCCGGCTTCGCCTGCCACGGCACCGAGGTGGAGCTGTCCTGGAACGGCACCACCTGGCGGCGGGTCGCCACCGACGACGGCGGACGGTTCACCACGACCACCCGGATCGCCGACGACGCCCGGCCGGGCCGTTACACCCTGCACGCGGTGTGCCCGGCCTACCCGGCCATGGCGGACGACGCCGCCTTCGAGATCCTGGCGCCCGGCCAGGGCAGCGACCCGGGAGCGGGTGGCGACCCGGCCGCGGGCGGCGACCCTGGCGCGGACGACGCGACGCCCACCACCTGGGTGGTCGGCCCGGCAGCCGGTGGTGCGGCCGTGCTGGCCGTCGCCGCCGGGGCCTACGTCCTCGGCCGACATCGGGGCCCGCGCTGGGCCTCCGGGCACGTCGCCGTCGAGCCCGCCCCCGGTGAACCACCCCGGCCGCGGGTGGACGAGACCGACGACCCGGCGGGCCCGACCCGCACCGTCCGGCTGGAGCCGCGATCCGATCCCGGCACCCACCGCGTCGAGGAGCACGAGGAGGAGGAATGACCGGCGCCACCCTGACCGACCCGGCCACCGCGCGGGACCTGCTGTTCTCGGCGGAGGCCGGCAGCGCCGTGGACGCGCTCACTGGGGCCCTGCGCGAACAAGGCACCGTCGATGCCCTGATGCGCGGTGTCCCCCGGTTCACCGGCGCGGCCGGGCGGGCCGTCGAACACGAAGTGGCCGCGGCGCTGGACGGCCTGCTCGGCCGGAACCTGTTCGAGTGCGCCGCCTCCGGCTGGAGCCGGTACGCGGCCCTGACATCGGCCGCCCGGCGCACCCGGGCCGCCCCCGACACCGAGGAGGTCGTGGCGCTGGCCAGGCACCGCATCACCTCGACCAACAGCCCGCACGTCGACCTGCTGGTGGACGGCACCCCGGTCGGTTCGGTCCGGATGGCGCTGGCCCTCGTCATCGAGCTGGACGGCGTGGTGGCCGTGGTGCGCCGCGCCCGTCTGGCGGAGATCCGGGCCGGGAACTGCACCGTCACCGGCGCGCTGACCGTCGAACGGCAGACCGTCGCGCAGCGTCGGCTCACCTACGACCTGCCCGGCGCGGTGCACCTGCGCCACGGGATCCCGCTGCTGTCCGACGAACCGGAGGCGGCGGATCCGCCGGTCCCCCGGATCCCCCCGATGCCGACGGCGCCCCCCGCACCGCAACCCCTGTCGCCGCCCCCCGCCCGTACCGCTGGACGCGCCACCGCACCCACTGCCGGAGGCGGACCGACGCGCCTCGTGACACGGTCACACCGCGGCCACCGGCCCGTCGGCCTCCCCGCTGACGGGCCGACGGAAAACGAGGTGCGGGGTCGAGCGGGCGCGCAGTAGGGTCGGCGCGATGATGACTCCTCCTTCCAGATCGGGGGTCCCGTCCGCGCGAAGTGAGTGCTGATGCTCACTCGAACCGCGAACGGGGACACCCGGCTTTCCTTCTGGCAGCGCGTGCGCGAGTTCGCCGTGCCGCCCACCATGATCGAGACTTCGACCGCCCGCCGCCTGGTCGGTGACTGGGCCGGGGCGTGTGCGGCCGCAGGTGTCGATGTCGACCTGGACCTGCGATCCGTCGCACGCGCCCACGGCAGTGATCTCGCGGCGCTGATCCGCGGCGATCTGCGGCACCTGGCGCCGGACCTGTTGCGCTGGCACCTGCCGAGGGTCGCCCCGGACGGGCTGCTGCGCCCCGGGCTGACCGTGCCGCTGGCACGGTACGGCGCGGGCGCGGTGCAACTCGTGGTCCGGACTCCCCCGGCCTGGGCGGATGCCGGCCAGCGGATCGGCCTCGCGCTGTGGGACGCGTCCCGCGCCGGGTCCCGCGACCGCCGACATCCGCATCCACACCCCCACCCGCACCCCCACCCCCACCCGCATCGGAGGTTCCGGTTCGACCTGCACCGACACCTCTGGGACGCCCGCCGGGCCCACGAGCTAGGGGAACGGGCCGGCGCCGATCGGCCGCCCGCGGACCGGATCCCGGTGCCCCCGGGGTTCGCCTGCGCCGTGGACCGGTGGGCGGCGGAGGCGGGAATCCTGCTCCGCGCCGAGGGCCGGCCCCCCGGGGCCGTGGCCGTTCGTCTCGGTTCACGGCAGCGGCTGGTCCTCGGCCTGCTCGCCGACGAGGGCGGGCTCACCGTAACTCCGTCCACCGCCGACCAGGGCGCCGGGCTGCCGGTACTGCCCGATGCGGCGACCTGGGTGCTGCCGGACCTTGAGCTGCTCCGGGCCGGGCTGATCCGGCCCGATCGCCTGCACCCCCTGGTCGCCGCGGCGTTGGCTCCGGGCCACCGGCCCGCCCCTGCCCCGGCGGG